>JAOZHW010000007.1:300000-556945 GCA_026014685.1 Candidatus Bathyarchaeota archaeon | reverse complement strand
TTTCTAAAGCACTCGAAAAAGCCTCTAAGACTTTAGGTGAACAAGTCACTGTCGAGAATATTGATGACGTATTGTTGAAAGTTAAGGCTTCCAGTGAGGAAAGAGTTAGAAGGCTTGAAGCTGAAAAGCAGAAGCTGAATGAAAAGATCATCTCTCTAAAGCAAAGAGTCACTGATCTTGATTTTAACCTTTCCAAGTTATCGTCTGACGTCGAGTCCAAAACTTGTCCAACATGCGAGGCTGAACTCACCAAAGAACGCATTGCTCAGCTATTAGCCAAATATTCCGAAGAGAAGAAAGCCGCTGAAGCTCACATAATCAAATTTGGCGAGGCGCTTTCTAAACTGGAGGCAGATCTCAAAAACGAGAAGGACTATGGCAAACAGCTTCACGCCATTGATCCTGACCAGATTCGCAGTTTGGCTGCTGGGTTTGAAGAAGCCAAGGGTGATGTTGTTGCGCAGCAGGCTGAAATTGAACGACTCGCTAAATTGAGTGCTTCTTTGGCTGAAATTGATCGGGAAATCTCTAAGCTTGAAGAAGAGAAGACTCGCTGGGAGGGTGCCTTCCAAGAGTACAGTTTTGCTGAGAAGCGGCTTAGCAGGCTTCCAAGCGAAGATTCGATGGAAGCTGAAAGGCAGCCTCTGGTTAAGTCGCTGGAGGGAATCGAGGCTAGTTTGGCTTGCTTGGTGAAAGAGTTAGGTTACACGCCTGAAGATGCAAAGAAGGAACTGAAACAGTTGCGGCTGATCCGTCAGGAGTATGACCAAAATCTTGCGGTAGCAAAGAGGAAAGCAGAGTTTGAATCTTTGGTTAGGGAGACTTCGGTTAAGCTGGAAGATGCCAAAAAAGGTGTTTTAACGATTGAAGCCCAAATCAAGGGGCTTTGTTACGATGAAGCTGAGCATGCCCGTGTAAAAACTCATTGCCAAACCGCAGAAGCTAAGTTGCGTGAGTTGGAGAAAGAGCTTGTTAGGTTGGAGCAGGAAAAATCTGGTTTCCAGAAACAAATAGCGAAACTTGACGCTGAACTTGTGGCTTTGGAAAAAACTGCGAAAGAGAAGCAACAGGTAGAGCGTTACATATCTGTTCTTAGCAATATCCGGGATGCCTACGGCAAAGATGGCATCCAAAAGCTCATCCGCGCAAGAGCAAGGCCTGTTCTTGAGAGGGCGACGCGGGACCTGTTTGAACGCTTTAACCTGTCCTATTCGGATGTGAAAATCGACGATGACTACAACATCAGTGTTCTGGGACCCGCGGGTGAGCAAGACATCGACCAGATCAGCGGCGGCGAACGTGTAGCCCTTGCCATTGCATTGCGTTTAGCTATTGCACAGGTGCTCTCGGGCAAAGTTGAAACGGTAATTATGGATGAGCCGACTACACATCTTGATGAGGAACGCCGAAAAGAACTCGTCAACATCTTAAACTCTTTCTTCCGAGAAGGCGGCAGAATAATTCCCCAGATGCTCATAATCACGCATCACAATGAAATTCAAGAAGTAGCAGACATCATATATAACGTAACAAAGAGGAATGGGCACTCATCGGTAGACTCTAAGGAACCTTTAACAAAAATTGCTTAAGATTAAAATTTATAGTGGTATTAAATATAGGATTAGAACTGGTATTTATGGTTACAAAGAAACTAAAAAAGAAAGAAGTAGAATTAGGATTCATCCAAATACCTTCTAAAGATAGGCGGCATCTTTTTGCTGAGTCTACTCTCCCGTTAGAAACCAGAGTTAATGGTTACCCAGCCAAAGTTGATAAGAACGCTCGTTTATGGTGTCGAGAATATTTAAAAAGTAAATTTCCTGTTGACACTGAAGTAACCTTAACCCGAAATGAGACTGGTTTTCACGTTATGCCTAAAACTGCTACGCAAGAAACTGAAAAGAATATTAATGAACAAAATGTAGTTGCCCCACTTGGAGTTAAGAGCGAGCCTGTTTTGATATCTTCAGATGTTTCAGGATTAAATGAAACCTGGTACAAGGTCATTCAGGGTGACTGTCTAAAATATCTCAATAGCGAAGCAATCGGCGATGTCCATGTGACTTTTTTCGATCCTCCTTACCTGCAAGGCAAAGCTTACCGGTTCTTTGATGACAATCAATCCGATGGAAAATATTGGGATTGGGTAAAATCAATAGTCGAAGGCGTATATAACGTAACTGCAGATGGTGGAGCAATGTATTTCATGCACAGAGAGAAGAATGCTGAGCGAGTATTAAGGATACTTAGAAAGGCTGGTTGGACCTTTCAGAATTTGATAATTTGGAGGAAAATGACCTCTGCAGTACCGATAGAGAAAAGGTTTTCAAAGCAATATCAGATTATCGTCTACGCTATCAAAGGAGAAAAGCCACGAGTTTTCAACAAACTTCGCATAGATCCTCCGCCTCTTCCATGGCATAAATGGCAGCATGAAGAAGGCGTCTTCTTAACTGATGTTTGGGATGACATTAGAGAATTGACGTCAGGGTATTTTGCAGGCGAAGAAGCCCTAAGAGACAAGGATGGTAATCGAATGCATATTCAACAGACTCCAGTTGCGCTGTTACTGCGCATAATTCTTTCATCAACTCTTCCAGGCGATGTGGTGCTAGATCCTACTGCTGGGACAGGAACTGCCTTGGTGGTTGCTAAACAATTAGCTAGGAGTTCTGTCGGAATCGAAATTGACCCGTTAAATATCGAACTAATTAAGAAACGGTTGACAAACGTTAGAGAAGCTGATGATGTTTCAAGGTACTTTGAATATTACAAATTTACTTCAAATCTCAAGCAAATCTGGCCACTCGAGAAGCCCGACCTCAAGCAGCAAAAATTGTTATAACTGACTTGAAATGGGCTCATCTCTCTTCCAAGCTTTTACCAAAAATGTTAAAACTCTATAATGCTTGATTACATTTCAAAGTCTGTTGGATGTGACGAATTGGCAGAAACATTATGTTTTCTAAGTCAAAGTGCTGAACCTATCTGTAATTTCATATCTTCATCCAAAAAATTCTTGAAAATTGTCACTTTTCGATTTGATTCTGAGATTTTTGGCGATTTGCTTTTGGAAAGGGCAAGAAATAATGTTGCAATTGAGATAGTAACCACTCCTCCAGATAATGTTGCTAAAGACCGCCTTAGATCGACTGTAGAGGCTATGTACGAGAACCTGAAGAACAATCATGTTGCAATGCATTTATGTGCATGGGAAGCTGGCGAGCCAAGACTTACCACGACCAGTATGAGTGGAAACCAAAGCGCAGGAATAGGAGAAAAATGGTATTCTTTGCATCTGCAGATTTTAATTAACGAAAATGAAGCGCTGATCACATCAAGGCCGCTAACTAACGATGCCACCCTTGATGTTTTCTATCGAAGCTCCGAAAAAGGCTTCGCTAATGAAGTGTTAATCACGTTTGAAAAAATCAAGCGGTTATTTTTTGAGCCTAAAAAGGTTGGCGCTTTAACA
This sequence comes from Candidatus Bathyarchaeota archaeon, assembly GCA_026014685.1. Lineage (NCBI taxonomy): Archaea > Thermoproteati > Candidatus Bathyarchaeota > Candidatus Bathyarchaeota archaeon. Next base: position 553,470 of record JAOZHW010000007.1, on the reverse strand, counting down.
GTACCTGGGGAAGCTATAACTTTCCTTGATCAGAAAACGCTTAAGGAAACTATTGCCCTCTTTGAAGCAACAGGAAGGCTGAACGCTAAACATTATGAAGTACAAAAGCTCCCGAAAGCGGCACTGTCTAAGGGGATTTTTATAAGTCCTTTTGATGGAAAAATGCGGGATCGGCTTTACGACTTCATAGATTCTGCGAATCATTATGCTTACTTCTTTTTGGAGACCTTTTTCGACGAGGAACTTGTTGGGAAGCTTCAGGAAAAAAGAGCTTCCAACCCCAACGTTTCAATTAAGATTATAACCTGTCCCCCTGAACGGATTCGGCAGAGTCCCCAAAAAGCTAGAGAATTAATTAGCCAAGTTCTCAGTTCAGGCATCCAAATCGGAAACCTCCCAGACATCCAAGCAAAGTTTTGGCTTAGCGATAAGTGGTTAGCGCTCTCTTCAGGGGATTTTAACAGAATGAATCTGGGTCATACGACAAGTAGTCGATACTGGAAGGCGGATACCCAGCTTTTACTTCTTGACGACAATCCACGATTGATAAGCGAAATGAGAAGGATATTTGAGGAAAGGTTTAATCCAATTGATCCCGGAAAAATTTGCGTTAAAGACGTAACTGTTATGCTCAAGAGGCTGGCAAGAAACAATAATTTGTCGGGAAGTGCGGATGCTTGCAGATATCTCTCTCGCTTCAAATCTGCGTTAATGCTTAGGACCGAACAGGACGTTAGATATGTCATAGATGTTGCTATCAAAATGGCTAAATTTGATGGCAAATCTAGGCTTGAAGGAACCTACATGCTGATGGCAATAATTCTCCACTATCTTCAACGTAGAGAACATAGGCTTGATGAAATTGTGGAGAAATTAGAGTTGGTAGAAAGTGAACCTGAAATTAGAAGAGTAGTAACGCGAATGGAACAAAGAGGTCAACTGTTAAAGAGTGGAGAGTTCTATAGGATTACCCCCAAAATTGGGGGCTCCCCCTCTACACTTAATTTGGAATAATTGGCTATTGCTGACTTTTATCGAAGAATGTATAGACATCACTTCTGTTGTGTTATAATTCATTGAAAACGAGTTACCATCGTACCGATATTTTTCAAAGCTGTGGGTAAAACAACAGCGAGCTTTTTTTAATTGTTGTTCTCTTGTTTTAGCTGTTGTGTGTTGGGCTACCGCTACAATCCTGCCCCTTCTTCAAATGCAAGTGTCTGAAAGAAGAAAAAACAACCTTTTCTGTGGGGACAGCCATTTTTTCTTCTTCCAAAGTGTGCATACCGTGAATTGGCAGAGGAGTTAGCGATGTCCGGGGCTTGCTATTCCCAGATATGGTATTCTTCTGTCCTTTGGAGTGTACTGCTCCCTCAAAAATCTAAGGGCCTCTGGACTCCACGAGACAACCTCATCACCGTCGTCTGATAGTTTAGGCAATAGTTGCGGGTACTCTCTGAGAAACCGTTTAGCCTCTTCCACAACACAGAGTTCGTCATCGTAATCGAAGGTTTCTGATTTACCATCTTCCGATACATGTTTGTCTCGGATTCTTGCAGCACAAACCAGCGCTTCACCCAACTTGACCCTTGCGTCACGGATAAGCTCAGGCGCAGGGTTAAACCAGCCTATTTGAGTTGCCAACTTATACGCCAGCTGCTCAGCTTCCTGCGGCGTGATGCCTGCGTCAACAGCGATTTCATCAACAGCAGGCATCCTAAGCAGCACAGACTTCAACCGCTCAACAGCAGCGATGATGCGGGCTGCATCAACATCAAAAAGGTACTCCTGCCCCGGCAGCAAATACCATGTGGTCCAGTTTTTGCGTCCTTCGATCCGCTTGGAAACGCTAACCGCTTTGTCTGCGCTTTCCAGTTCGTTGAGCGTTTTCTGCAGCTTCTTTTGTGACATAACTTTGGGGCATAAATGCTCAAGAAGGCTTTTTCTCTGTTTGGGGCCTTCTTTGAGCAAATCTAACACAGCTTTCTCGTAATGCGACACAGAAACGTCTCCGTACACTCGAGTTTCCAAGCTGGAACCTTTGCAGTCTATTGGCAGCCGACTTTACTCTTAAGTGTTGTGCAAACAAAGGTGAACAAAAATGCCTCAAAAAGAAAACCGCAAAATCGTCAGGATCGGCAAAACCAGCATGGGCATAATTCTGCCTAAAGCATGGCTGCGATACTTTGCCCTAAACGCAGGCGACCAAGTGGAAGTCGTCAGCAACGGCAGCGTCACCGTGAAACCGTTAACCAAAATCAGACAGACGGAGGAGTAGACGTGGACAAGCATGTCGAATTCTTAGTCAAGCTCCGCGACGCCTCACTGATGATCGCTGAAGCCGCAAACGAGTACATAGACGCTTTAGCTCCGCCAGAAGTAAAAGAAGCCCAAAAGGCAACTGTTGCGGTCCAAGAAGCAACATTCACCATTCTAAAGTTTGAATCGCAGCAGGGCGCCAAACTCGGCCAGTTCGAGGTCGCCTACAAACAAAACAACCTCCAAGACAAGTGGCAAAACGCTTACAACATCCTGCGCAACAGCAACGCAACCATCAAAGACCGCTATCACGGCGAAGGCTACCAGTACAGCTACTGGTTATACGCAGAAGATAAAATCTATCGTCAAAAACTTAAGCCCAAAACATAGGAGCATCCTTCACTGATGGTCGAAAACACAAATAGCAACCGTCAATCGGACAAAACTCAATGCCCCAGTTGCGGCGCATCGGTACAGCGCAACACCAATAAGTGCCCCAAATGCCACGCAGACATACAAGAAAAAACGGTTCTGATTCCCAAACCAACCATAGCCACAAGCGATTTTTTAGCTGAAGAAGTCTGGAACCGCCAAGACCCGCCCCAATACCTAATCTACCACTACAGCACAGGCAAAGTAGAGCAAGCCGCACAAATAGACCTAGGCGAAGTCGACGGCAAAGGCAGAAAAATCATCTACATGCCAGTAGACAACGATGCCCTAAGAAAAGGCCTAGTTCTGCTCCCATCAGGCGTAACCGAGACCACCTTCAAACAGGTCTTCTCCGAGATAGACAGGTACACCCAAAGAGCCTATGACTCTTGCGGCAGAGACGCCATGATACAGCTTCTAACCCGAATAACCGTGGGTTCATGGTTCCTCGACCGCTTCATCACCAACCCCCAATACGACGTGGCAGGCGCAGGCAAATTCGCGCCTATCATACCCATAAGAGGACCCAGCCAGTCGGGCAAAAACCGCTTAGCCTTCCTGCTAAGAACCCTCAGCTACAGACCCTACTTTGAAATGTCCACTCACAGGATCCCCAGCCTCTACCGACCGCTTGACCTCTGGCAAGGCACCTTAGTCTTGGATGAGGCAGACTTTGCCAATACCAACGAGAAGAGCGAGCTGGTGCATTTCCTCAACTGCCGCGCCACAGGAACCCCTCTGAGTAGACAGAACCCAAAGAATCCGCGGATAACAGACACCTTCACCAACTTTGGCTTAACTATTTTGACGCAGCGCAAACCCTTTGACGACAACGCCACAGAAAGCCGAGCCCTGCCTTTCTACAGTGAAGCCAGCGACAAACGCCTGCCCGTCATAGAGACTGACGAAATGCTAAAAGAAGGCCTATCATTTCAAAACAAGCTGCTTTATCTGCGCATGAAGTACCATCAAGAAATAGCCATCAAAAAAGACTCCTGGATCGATGAGCTAATCGACCACCGCTTAATTGCAAGTTTGCTTCCGCTCTTGGCGCTTTCACGCTATGAACCCTCGCTGAGAGAAACCATCTCGGAGACGGCTAAGGCAGTGCAGAAGCTAAAGATTGAAGAGAAAACAAACAGCATGGACGGCTTGCTGGTCAACTATTTCTGGGAAAAAATCAGCGAAGGCCTCTTTAAGTGTTGGCAGTCAAACACCTACTATTTCCTAGACCAAGCAGAAGTGGAAGAGCAAGGCGAGCGTGAACGGTTGGAATGCAACCCGCTGACGACGTCGGATTTGGCTTTGCATTTTAAATGGAGCAGCCAATCAATCCGCAAAGCCATCAAAAGCCTAAACATCGCAAGCGCCGGGCTGCCTCCATTCATCAAAGACGGCGGCAAATCATACAGAGTCATCTTCTTTGAACCTGATCGATTAGAGAAGCGACTGAAAGAGTTCATAGTAGACTATGCTCCAAGAAGCGTTTTTCAAAGTCGAAGCCTTCTGGGTGAGAGGTTGGTCACGGAGGTCACGGGAGTCACGGTTTTTACGTGCGATGAAGAAAACAGCACAGCTACGGCTCCTCTAAGAGAAGAAGAAAAAATAGCAATTTTTGGCGGCAGAAGCGTTTTTTCTTCTTTCAATCCAACTTTGGGGCAGAAAGAAAAAGAAGAAGACAACAGTAGCGGCAGGAGCTTGTCTTCTTCTTCCCAATTAACCTCTGAAAGTAATTGCACTGTGCAGGAAAACCGTGACCTGCGTGACTCCCGTGACCCAGCAGCCCAGCCAAAGCCCCTTTTCGTGTACTGGCAGGATACTTCAGGCGATTGCTCTTCATGCACTAAGAAGGCTGGGTACAAAGTGGTGACGCCTCAGGGTGATTTTCTAAGCAAATGCACGCCTTGTTTTGATGCTCTCAAGCGCACGTTTGCGGGGGCAGAATGGAGGGAACACCACGACTAACCAAAACTTAGGCGCACTGCAGGTTCAGGGCTTTTGGCGTTCATGGTTTGAGGTGCCCAATTATGGGCGAGAAGTCTTCAATGGTGACCGTTCATTCCTAACCTCTTCCGTAGCTTTCGAAGAATACATCGCTTGGTGCATGAGGAATCGTGCTCCGGCTTGGATGAGTGTTCAACCCTTCAATGGACGTAATATGGTTTCTTGTGTTGAGAAGCTGTTCTTTGATTTTGACAGCAAAGACCTAAGCCTCGCTTGGAAAGAAGCAAACACGCTTGCTACGGTGCTACAAGAGAGTTACGGCGTTAAACCGCTTGTATGCTTCAGCGGCTCGAAAGGCTACCACGTCTACGTTTGGCTCCAAAAAACAGAACACTTTGATTCAGCCCAAACCACAAAAGTGTTCTACAAGACAGCCCAGGAACTGCTACTGAAAGGGCTCTCATTCCAAACCTTGGATAGCCAGGTTCTAGGTGACATAAAGCGGCTAGCAAGAGTACCTTACACGCTTCACGAAAAAAGCCTCAAACCCTGCACACCCGTGAACATGGAACGGAAAAGCCTCAGCCTAAACAGCATAACTCTATTCAAAGAGCAGGGCTTAGCAGAAGATTTTTGCGGACTCTGTCAAAGCAATATTCAACAGCAAACCCGAAGGCACGCATACCGTTACAACTCGACGAGGCATGGACAAATAAGACCTTGCATTGACGCGGCACTGTGTGCTGATTTATCGGGTGCCGCTGGGCACTCAATGCGGATCGCCATAGCCACCGAATTCTTAAACAGAGGTTTTTCTGCAGAGCAAACCGCCGAACTCTTCAGAAATCAGACCGATTATAGCTTTGAAAAAAGCCTCTACTACATCAGAGACATTTCGACTAGAACTTATCGACCCTATAAATGCGCAACTATCCGCAAACTTGGCTTTTGCCTAAAGAACTGCTCAAGGAGAAACGGCAAAGTTGACTAAGAAAAAAGTGGTTCCCGCCCGTCTTGTGGAATTGATTCGTCGGATTGCCCGAGAAGAAGCATGGCAAATCATGGATGAACATCTCGACGATTACGAGCACAAGGAAAAGCCATCGGAGGATGCTTAACAATGAGAAGAATAGGTAGGCAGCGTGGAACCATAACAGTTGCCAGCATCAACTTGAACAAAAACAGAACTATTCAGATAAGCCCTTTCAGGTACGCACAGCGCCACCATTCAACCGCCACAGCTTCACCTGACTTACCATCAGGCAACAGAACAGGTATAAAACGTAAAAGAGGTTACATCCACTAATGGCTGAAGCTGAGGCTCCAAGCAACGCCGAATCTTCTCACTTGCGCTTCAAGTGCAAAGTTAACAGAGAAGGTGAGCCTCAGCATGGCCGCGAGAGTTCAAGCAACCAAGCCGATCATGCCGTTACGTGTCCAGAGTGTGGATCAAGTAGTCTCTACCGTGACGGTCAACGATATTATCCTGATGGTTCAGTATTTCAGCGCTGGCTCTGCAGGAACTGCAACTACAGATTCACCGAAAAACCACCAAAAGAAAATTCAAAGTGGTCAATAAATACCGAGACAGCCATAGTTTCTATAAGCCAAATATGCGCAACCATCGAGGAAGCGAAAAATTTGGAAACTGCAGCGGAAACAAAAACCGTTGCGGGAATGGGACAAATTACTGATGCAGACGTCAAAGGCAAACTGCTCCAGTTCGCGCTCTACTGCCAAAAAGACGGCTTATCCGACTCAACAGTAAAAACCTTCAACACCGCCCTCCGCAGCATAGCAAGACACGCCAACATAAACGACCCTGAAAACGTAAAAGAAGCCCTCGCAAAAATGAACCTAGTTGAAAACACAAAATTCGTCTACTCTTGCGCCTACACCAAATTCCTAACTTTCCTTGGTAAAACTTGGACACCGCCAAAATACGACTACATCGAGAAACTGCCAGAATTCCTACCAACCGAAGCCGAAATCGACGCACTCATAACAGGCTCAGCAAAAAGACTCAGCGCTCTGCTCCAGCTGATGAAAGAAACAGGAATGCGACTGGGCGAATGCCTTAGCTTAACTTGGGCATGCATAAACTTTGACATGCGCACAATTACGCTACGCAAAGCAGAGAAACACAGTTCACCACGAGTCTTCGCCGTATCAACAGTGCTGATAAGCATGCTAAGCAACCTGAGAAGAGAAAACGACAAGGTCTTCGGTAGAATGAACAAAAGCAGCGCAACATGGTGCCTGATAAACCAGAGAAGACGCATCGCACATAGACTAAGCAACCCACGCATCGCAAAGATACACTTCCATCTCATACGCCACTGGTACGCAACCATGCAGTACCATAAAAAACCCGACATCTTCTATATCTCAAAACTGCTGGGGCACAAAAGCGTCCTTACCACGCAGATCTACGTTAACTTGGAGAAGATGGCATTCGGCGAAAGCTCCAACGACTACATAGTCAAAGTGGCATCGACCGTTGAAGAAGCATGTAAACTCTTAGAAGTCGGCTTCGAATACGTTACAGAAATGGAAGGCCAGAAGCTTTTCAGAAAACGCAAATGAAAACAGCTCCAAACTAGATATATATGCTGACAGTAAAACCTTAATCTATATATGGGTGTTGTTGAGAATTGCATTGATTAGAAGTATTACTGTGGTGAGTGTATGAGCAGACCCGTAGATGTCGGAGAATTACGCGTTGGCGGCTACATGATGATTGACGGCGAACCCTGCCGCATCGTGGACATAGCAAAATCGAAGCCTGGCAAACACGGTTCAGCCAAAGCCAGAATCGTCGCCATCGGGATATTCGACAACCAAAAAAGACAATTCGTTAAACCCGTAGATGCAGGCGCAGAAATCCCAATCATCGACAAACGACCTGGCCAAGTATTCGCGGTTAACCCAACAGGCGTCCAAATTATGGACCTTGAAACCTACGAGTACATTGACGCGCCGTTTCCAGATGAGGAAGACCTTAAAGCCAAATTGGTTGCCGGCACCGAGATCGAGTACTGGAAGATTCTTGGTAAAGTCAAGATTGTTAGAACAAAGTAGTTAAAGCAACCTTTTGCTTCATCATTTTCTTTTTGGTTTCTTCTATTTCTCCAATTGAAGTTCTGGTTACGGTGGCTGTTAAGGTTTATTTTCTAGCATGTCGCCTCTTTTGCTGAAGCCAATGATGCATGAAGAGCCGTCTGAATTGTGAAGAATGCTAAATATGGGGAAAAATATACTGAGGCTTCACCTAAAAAGGCGCTTTTCAACCCAAATAGCCCCTTTTGTGTTGTGTAATCTTTATCTAAAACGACAAGTAAACTCTAAGGACTAAGAGACGACTCCGATGGCACTTGACAAACTAAGTTCCTCATTAACTGACGCCATAAAAAAGCTCTTCAAAGCGGGCGTCGTAGACGAAGCGGCAGTGAAGGAACTGGTCCGCGACATACAGCGGGCGCTTCTACAATCCGACGTCAACGTTCAGCTTGTTTTGCAGATCAGCAAAAGCATCGAGGAACGCGCCCTAAAAGAAAAAGTGCCCCCCGGCGTATCCAGACGCGAACACGTCATAAAAGTCGTCTACGAAGAACTAACCCGATTCATCGGCGACAAACCTGTCCCACTCAAAGTTGAGCCAGGCAAAAAGAAAACCATCATGCTTGTCGGCATTCAAGGTTCAGGTAAAACCACTCACGCCGCCAAACTTTCTCGTTACTTCCAGAAACGCGGCTTAAAAGTTGGTTTAATCGCGGCTGACACTTACCGTCCAGGCGCGTATGCCCAACTTCAGCAGCTAGCTAACAGGATTAATGTTCCGATTTATGGGGAAGCAAACGCTAAAGACCCTGTTAAAGTTGCCAAAGAGGGCTTCAAACACTTCGCTGACCGTGACCTAATCATCATTGATACCGCTGGGCGTCATAAGGAAGAAAAAGACCTCATCAAAGAAATGAAAGACCTCGAAAAAAACATCCACCCCGACGAAGTCATCATGGTCATAGACGGCACCATCGGCCAGCAGGCGCTTGCACAGGCGAAGACTTTCCATGAAGCCACCCCCATCGGCGCAATCATCGTCACAAAACTCGACGGTTCTTCACGTGGAGGCGGCGCGCTCTCCGCAGTTGCAGCCACAGGTGCACCCATCAAGTTTATCGGTACAGGCGAAAAAATCGAGGACCTTGAAGCTTTTGTGCCTTCGCGGTTTGTGGGTCGCTTGCTGGGTATGGGTGACTTAGAGACTCTTTTGGAGAAGGTTCATGACGCCGAAGTCAAGGTGCCCCCTAAGAAAGCCAAAGAAATCCTCAGCGGCAACTTTACCTTAACTGACATGTACGAGCAGTTTGCGGCTGTCAAAAACATGGGGCCCTTTAGCAAAGTCATGAAGATGATACCCGGAATGTCCTCTTCAAACATTCCTGACGACATGCTAAACACTGCCGAAGGACGCCTCGACACATGGCAAGTAATCATCCAATCTATGACGCCTGCTGAAAAAGAAAACCCCAAAATCCTCAACTCTTCACGTGCCCGACGAATCGCCCGCGGTTCAGGAACCACAGAGAAAGACGTCAAAGAACTCGTCAAACAGTACTTTAACATGAAAAAGATGCTCAAGATGTTTAAGCGTAAAAAGAAGCTGCCGTTTGGGTTAGGCGGCGGTAAAGGTATGCCCCCGATGGGTTTCCAGTAGGTTAACGTGGATGGATGTTTTAGAGAAAGCTTACGAGTTACTCAGTAAATACCCGCTTTGCGACCACTGCTTGGGCAGACAATTCGCCCTTTTAGGCTACAGCATGGAAAACAACGTGCGTGGAGCGGCGCTCAAGGTTAGTTTAACCATGCAAGCCAACGAGTTAGCCACCCAAGAAAAAGACGCGGAGGGCATAAAGCGGCTCAAAGTTTTGGCGAGCAACGGTTTCTGCGTCACCGCCCAAGAGACGCTCAAGCACCTAAAAAAGCGGGTGCCTAAACAGGAAGCCGACGCCAAATGCTATCTCTGTGAAGGCAAGTTTGAACATGTTGATAGTTTAGTCGAGAAAGCCCAAAAAGCGCTGGAAGGCTACCAATTCGCCACTTTCCTTGTAGGCATCGAGTTGCCCATCCAAGTTGAAGAGCGGGAAGACGAATTCAAAGGCGCCTTTAACATAACACACGGTGAAAGTATGCGCCACGAATTCGGCAGAGTCCTCGGCAAAGCCCTCGCTAAAGCTACAGGTAAAGAAGCCGAATACCTCACTCCAGAAGTTGTTCCCGTAATCGCGCCCTTCGAGGAAAAAATCCGAGTCCAAGTTAACCCCCTCTTTGTAGGTGGCAGATACCGCAAGCTAGTGCGAGACATTCCACAGTCAGAGTGGTTCTGTAGCTGTCGGGGAAAAGGCTGCGAGAAATGCGGCGGCACAGGTAAACTTTATCCTGAGTCGGTTGAAGCCTACACTTCTAAGCCGATTCTTGAAGCCTCAGGCGGCAAAGAATCTTTTTTCCATGCTTCTGGCAGAGAAGACATAGATGCTCGCATGTTGGGTTCTGGGAGACCGTTCATCGTCGAGGTTTCGAAACCTAAAAAACGCGTCTTTGACCTAAAAGAGATCGAAGCCAAAATCAACGCCAACGGCGTCGGTAAAGTGGAAGTGTCGGAGCTACATTTTGCCTCCAAAGATGATGTACGTCACCTCAAGAAAGGGGAAAGTGCACAGAAAGAGTACCGGTTACTGGCTGAGTTCGAAAAAGACCTAACCGACGAAGACCTCAAATTACTGGAGGAAAAACTAACAGGCGCATTGATTAAGCAGCAGACGCCACTGCGGGTTGTGCATCGACGCGCCGATATTGTGCGGGAAAGGTACATATATAAGCTTGAAGTTAAGAAGGTGACGCTTAAGAAAGCTCTCCTCTATATCAAATGTCAAGGGGGGCTTTACGTTAAAGAATTGGTGTCTGGAGATGAAGGACGTACAGTACCCAACGTGTCGGCTTTGCTTAATAACCCAGCGAAGACGCTTAAGCTTGACGTTCTCAACGTAATAATGGAATAGGTGAAAACAAAGATGAAAGGTTCAAAAGGCTATTACTCGGGCACACGCAGTCTTCTGCGCAAACCAGTCCGTGCCAGAGGTAAACCCAAAATCAGCAAGTTGCTCCACGAGTACGCTGCAGGCGACGAAGTCATCATAAAGATGGATTCTAGCACACAGAAGAGTATGCCTCACAAACGTTTCCACGGCAAAATCGGCCACATCGTAGAGAAACGTGGCAGAGGATACGTTATCAGTGTACCTCAGGGTGAAGCTAGAAAAACCATAATCGTCCGCTCAGAGCACATGGAACCATACACTGGTCAGTGAGTTGAGTACAAGATGAGCAAGAGAGAAGTAAGCGAAAACCGCCTAACACTGCCCCAAGTTAAAAAAGTACTGGACAGTATAGGCGAAGAAAACCTCGACCAATTCCAACGCCGCACACTCGACTACGTCAACAAATTCAGCAAAGCAGACGCCGAAAAAGCTGAACAACTCTTGCAGAAACTTGTCAAAGAATACGAACTCGACGAAGCTGAAGCAGTCCAAATCATAAACTGTATGCCTGAAACCGTGGATGAACTGCGCGTTTTCTTGGCTGGCGGTAAAAAAATCATCGAAGCTCAGAAACTAAAGGAAATCGTTGAGCTTTTAAACGAAACTCGCCTGCTCAAGTAGCTCTAAGTGGCTAAAGTATTTTTAAGCAGTAAGCGAGAATACAGTAGAGGACAGAAGAGTGAGTTTAATGGAAAAACGCTACGAAGAAAACGCCTACGTACTAGACTTCCTTCCCCACGGTAAACCTGGTTTTCGCCCAACAGGCAGAGCAGGATACCATGCAGGCGCCTTGATTCAATGTGTCGGCGAAGAATTCTTCACCGTCTTGGAGGCGCTGGTTAAGGAGGGTTTGATGCTTAAGCCAGGTGACCGTGTGCATGTCGGCAAAGATAGCCGTGAAGAAGTTACCTACATCATCGGTCGCATCGGCTTCGAAGAGTTAACGGCAGCCGCCAAAGCAGAGTTACCGACGGTTATCAGTAAAATCGTAGCGAACCGTGAAGCGTGGTTTGTTAACTTCTTCAACACCGCACGCGCCATAACACCCAGAATGCATGCTCTCGAACTGGTGCCTGGTATCGGTAAAAAGTACATGTGGCAAGTCATCAACGAACGCCAACGTAAACCCTTTGAGAGTTTTGAAGACTTGCAGAAGCGCACAGAATTACCTAACCCAGTGAAACTTATCACTAAACGTGTTCTAGAAGAGTTGGAAGGCGACAGCAAGTACCGTCTGTTCACGCGTGCACAGTAAAAGGGCTAAGCGATGAGCCATGAAGCCATCCAACAACTACTTTTAAGCCACAAGATTAGCCCAAACAAGCTTTTGGGCCAAAACTTCATGGTCGAACCCGCCTTCTACCCCAAACTCGCCCAATACGCAGCGCTAAGCCCATCTGATGTGGTGTTGGATGCTGGGGCAGGTTTTGGGTTTTTAACTCGGTTTCTTTCTGAGCGATGTAAAGCGGTGGTGGCTGCCGAAAAAGACAGAGAGGTGGCGGCGGTGCTCAGAGAACAAGTCAAAGGTTACGGTAACGTTACCTTGGTTGAGGGCGACGTATTGAAAGCCAAGATGCCACCGTTTAACAAGGTCATTGCTATTCCACCGTATTATTTGTCTTCTCAACTGGTTATGTGGGTGCTGGAGCGAAGTGTAGATTGTGCGGTGATGATTTTGCAGAGGGAATTCTGCGAACGCCTCGTTGCGAAAGTGGGCAGCGAAGAGTACGGATGGTTAACTGTTGTGGTGCAGCATCAAGCAGAAGCAAAACTCTTAGACCCCGTGCCTAAAGACATGTTCATCCCCCCGCCCGAAGTGGACTCTGTAATTTTAAGCCTAAAACCATGGGCCACCAAACCCTTCGAAGTCAAAAACCAATCTGCCTTTATCCAGCTAACCAAATGGCTCTTCACCCAACGCAACAAAAAACTCGCCAAAGCCCTCACCCCATACATACGCAGCCACCTCAAACTAAGCAAGCACGACGCCGAAACCATCGCAACTAACATGCCTTTCCATGATAAACGTGTCCGAGAGTTGTCGCCTAAAGATTTCGGAGCAATCACCAATGCCCTCCCCAACTAAACGTGTCCATTTCGACGGATTCTTTTTTGATGTATCTGACGACGTGTATGAGCCCGCGGAGGATTCTTTTCTCTTCGCAGAAAACCTCAAAGTTGCACTAGGCGAGTTGGTGTTGGATTTGGGCACTGGCTCAGGCATATTGGCGGTTTTGGCAGCACAAAAAGCCCGCAGTGTGGTTGCGGTGGATTTGAATCCTTACGCTGTCCGCTGCGCCAAAGCAAACGCCAAACTAAACGGAACCCAAAACATCGATTTCTACCAAGGCGACCTCTTCACCGCAATACGCGACGGCGCCAAATTTGATTTGGTGCTGTTTAATGCTCCTTATTTGCCTTCTGAGGACGGTGAGGCGGAGTCTTGGATTGGTCGGTCTTGGGCTGGCGGCGCGGATGGACGGTTGGTGGTGGATCGCTTCATCTCCGCCGTCGGTGCGTATCTCGCGCCAGATGGGCGAGTGCTTTTGATGCAGTCCACACTCACAGGCGTCCAAGCAACCATGCAAAACTTCGCCAAAAACGGCCTAAAAGCAGAGGTCATCGCCGAACAACAGTTACCCTTCTTTGAAACCTTAACCCTAATCGAAGCCAAACCCCAAACTTAGGAAACCTATAAGGGCACAAACGTGCTAAGTTTATGTGGCGTTTCTTTATGACACTTTGGTTTTACGTTAAAACAGCTGACGACCCTAAAGTGGTCGGTGAAACCGTCTGCGAATTTAACTACACAGAGGGCAAACACCCCGAAGATAAGTATTCATGGATTATGGAGGTTGGCCGCAATGAGCCGGGGTATTGGGAAATCCGAGGCAAATACGCAGCCCTAAAAGACCTCACCGAAATCGCAGTCGTCTACCGCATCGGCGACACGGTGGTGCTCTCGGAGATTGATGACGATTTGGCTCCGAACTTCGCTGATCCATTGATTACCAAGTATGGGTTTGAGAATGTTAGGTGGCTTGTGGTTCCAGTTTTAAAGTAGTTTGCTTTTGCCTTTCACTTTTTTCTCATTATTTTGAAGCAGCTTTTTCTTTTTTTGCTTGTTTTAGCTGTTTTTGTTACTGTAGGACTACAGTCACAAGTTTTCATTAAGTAAATGCAAGAATATAGCAAGCAAGACACCTTAAGGAGATATAAAGAGTGAAAAAATCTAAGTTTTATGCATTTAGTTTAGTCTTCGTTCTATTTTTGATGGCTGTTCTCAACAGTGCAACAGTAGGAGCCGAAACAAACGCAACTGTAACAGTGAATGCTTCACCAGGAGGAACAACCGACGTTACAGGAACAACAACGTACGCGGATGGCGACACAGTAACCATAACCGCAACCCCCGACGCTGACCATGTGTTCTCAAGTTGGGTTGTCTCGCCCAGCGACGGATCAGGCGATCTGGTCATATCTGAAAACCCCTTAACTTTCACCGCTTCAGGCGGAGTAACCTACGACGTAACACCAGTCTTCATAGTTCCCTCCGCTCTTCCAGGCCGATCAGTCCCCGCTGACTTAAGCAAAGCTGCAATAGTAGTGATTTTACCCTCAGCAGGTGGAACAACCAACCCACCGCCGGGAACATATGCTTTAGCAAACGCAGAAAACTTTGACTTAACCGCGGTTCCAAACGATGGCTGGCAATTTTCGCATTGGACAATATGCGGCTTCGACACTGGACACGGTAACTACCCCACGAACTGGAACCCAACAGACAACCCATACAACGTTAACCACGGCTACTCAGCTACCTTCGCTTACCAAGCAGTCTTTGTTCCAATAGGCACAACGGAACCCACACCCACCCCAACTCCAGGCGCAACGATGGGCGGCTTAAGCACCGAGATGTGGATCATCATCGCTTTAGTCGTCGTAATCATCGTTATGCTCGTCGTCTTCGGCGTTTTCTTATCAAAACGGAAGTAAACAAAAACTTCCCTTTCTCTTTTTATTTTTTTCAGTATCTTTTCGGGGATTAACACGCGACGTCTCTGCTGAGAGGCCCCCTCCCTTATATAAAGCCGTAAAAGGCTCGAACGGAGTTGCATTGGCGGGTTTGCTGGGGATTCTGGGTCCGTTTTCTTTAGGAGAAAAGAAAAATGAAAACCACGATCGCAACTTCGTAATTTTAAACCCAGAAGCCCACTCAGCCCCAACCTGAATGCATAGTTTTAAAACTAAAAAAGAAAGGGAAAGTAGTTTTGCATTGTTTACACCGTTTATGGTCGTTTTCTGAGCAGTAATAGTGCGAGGACTGCGCCGACAGCGATGATTGCTACGATAACGCCCACTATGCTGGGTACGAAGTACAGGTCAGCCATGGAGGGTGGTTGGGTTGGTTGCGGTGTTGGGGTTGCTGGTGCGGGGTCGACTGCGAACGCGGTTACTGCATGTGATGGCCAGTAGGATTCACTTCCAGCAAATGAAGCATAAACAGTGTATTTGCCTTCTATGTCGGGTTTCCAGTTTAAGCTAAAGAAGCCGTCTGCGTTTGTAGTGGTTGTTCCGATTGATCGGTAGTTACCGTTAGCGTCAACAACGTTTAACTCAACAGTAACTCCAGTGACGTTGGTTGGACGCGGTTTCTGCATGTAGACGTATTCCATCCATACGCCTTGGCTTGCGTCAGAGACTGCGGGGACACCATTGGGGAAGCGTGCTGCCTGCTCTTTTTGTTTTGTGCCTGCTGCTATGTCCATTACGGTTCCTCTGATGACAACACTTTGGCCTAGTGTGGCCGCTGTCATGGGTGCTTCTACGGTTGTTGCGCTGGGTCCTTTGCCTATGCAGTAGATTTGTCCATCGTACATGTTATGGTATGCAATAAAGCCGTCTGCAACAGGATACCATTGACGTGGAGGATAGCCCATTGATCCGAGTAGAGTCCAGATTTCTTCGCCTGTAGTAGCGTTAACAGCCCTTACCCGTAAGCCTTTGTATAGTGGAGTGTTGGGAGAGTGTTCGCCACTGAACAGAAAGACTTTGCCGTCGGCTGTGTTTGATATGAATTGTGGATAGTTACCCCAAGGTGTTTGCAGACCACTGAATGTACTGTTGCCTTCGCCGCCGTTACCGTAAGTCCATAGTAGTTTACCTGTTTTCGTGTCGTAGGCGTATAGTACTCCGCCAAAGCCGCTATTGTATAGAACACCGTGGTCGACTGTGCAGAATACTGAGCCATGCGTTGAGTCAAAGTATGCAAAGTCAGAAATGCCTTCAGGCACGGCTGTTGTCCACATATAGTTTCCGTTGTCCATGTTGTAGCCTAGATATTGGAAGGTCTCTTTGTCCAGCATAATGATGACGCGATTAACAGGGTCAACTGCGCGTAACATTCGGGTGATATTTTCTGGTGGTGCATCGTATTGTTTTAGCCAAAGCAGTTGTCCTCGGGATTCCGGCTTCAGACTGATAGCCCACATAGTATAGGGGTTTGGAGTTCCGATGCCTGAAAAGCTTGTAAACGTGGTAGAACCAAGCAGTATATCGTCACAAATTGCTTTAAATGGAGAGGTGCTTGTGGGTATAGACGTTGGTATGGACACGTTCCAGTCATAACGTGCACTTGTGCTAGCGTTTACCCAGCCGTTGGTTGTGTTCCAGTCAGGTACCCAGCCGCTTGAAGCTGTGGACCATAGCCGTGAAGAGTTCCATTGAGCCAGCCATCTGCTTGCAATGTTTATTTGGTAGCGTAGTATTTCGCCTTGTGGTCCAACTGCAGCCATGCCTGAAGGTACACCAGTTACGTTGAAGAGACGTTGTCCTGTCCATGGTTCATATGCGACTGCAAAGTTGCTTGAGAACAAAACACCATTAGGGATTGCGCCATGTTGGTTCTCGGTATGGGCAGTATAGAGATATCCAAAGGAGGGAATAGGCCAATCGCTTTCAACGCCTATTTTCGGGTTGAACCATATTTCTTCGCCAGTTTGTAAATCAACGCACATGTATCCGCCTCCTGACATAGAGTTCTGGGATGGAACCGCATAGAAGAGTAAACCATTCATTATTATCGGGTTGTAGAATCTTGGTTGGTATGCTGAACCGCTGTAGTACATTTCGCCTTCGATGCCAGTTAAGCTGCCTCCGACAACGCCTCCTTCATCAATACGTTTAGTCCACATTACGTGTGGGCTGTTAGGAGCGGCGCCGTCTGGCTGGTACATCGCGTCTGCCGCCACTAGATTATAATGCAGTGGGTGGTCACTGCCAAGCCAGTGTGACGAAATAGACCACCAGTCAGTGTTCTGTCCTTCGATTGGGCGCGTCCAGTACTCGGTTGGAAGGGGGTAGCTGCTTATTGGTTCAGGTAGCTGTTCTTCCTGTACTATGAGAGTGACTGTTTTGCTTGCTCCGAGAAAG
The DNA here is from genome assembly GCA_026014685.1 of Candidatus Bathyarchaeota archaeon. NCBI lineage: Archaea > Thermoproteati > Candidatus Bathyarchaeota > Candidatus Bathyarchaeota archaeon. The sequence goes on along the minus strand of JAOZHW010000007.1, from coordinate 536,305 downwards.
ACATGGTTTGTCCAGGTTCTCATCGCCGCTGTGGCATTCCAAGTGTACACTTGATCTGGATAGCTGAAGTTTAAAGTGTATGTGCCGACTTGATCGGGTACGTAGGTTGTGTATTGTGTTGATGTCGTGTCTTCAACGATAGCCCATTTCATTGTTTCTGTTTTTCCATCAGGCTTGGTGATAGTAAGGCTGTAGTCGTGGAAGCGTATGTCGTTGGTTACGGCTGCGTTTGGCAACAGCATACCTGCCCACATTACAATGAGTGCTTTTTGACCGACGCCTACAGGGTTGGGGTTAACTGTAAGCATGGCATGTGTAGTTGATTTCCCTGCAGATGTTTGGCATTCAGTTGGAGTTATAGCGAAAAGTGGGAGGGTAATTGTCAACAGTAGAATCAAAGTTATAGATGCTTTTGTTTTCAGATTGGTTTTGATTTTCATTTATAGTTCACTTTTCCTTATTTTTTTATAATGTCTTGTTGAGAAAATGAATTAATTAGACTGACTCTCTGCGAGAGAGTTTGTTTTATATGCGCCGTAAAGTTAACTTTATCGCCCTGTGGGCAGAATATAGAGAGAGGTATGTTGGGGCAGTATGTCTGAAAAGAGCACAAGCTCAATGACAGAAGAGAATGTTGTTTCGAAAGTAGCTGAGCTAATGGAAACACTCGATGAAATCAAAAAATACAACGTCCTCGAAAAGTACCTGAAAAAATTCACAATAATCGTTATTAGCTCCATCGCGATTTGCATTGCTGTTAACCTCACAATTTCGTTCTTTGGCCTCTTAAGCGCATATAATGAGTTTGAGCGGTTCTTCCTGAATTTCCCCATAGTGCTTATTCCATCAGTGGGAGTTCTAGTAGGTATTCTCTTTGTTCGAAGCAAGATGAAGGAGGTCAAGACTGGAGAGTGGAAAAAGGAGCTTTCTAAGGGGTTCCCTTCAGCGCTTAAACTTTTGTCAGAGCTAGATTGGGATAACTCTTTTGATGTTGTTTCTTCGGGCAGATTGGGTTATGCGATGTACAGCCTTGTTAAAGGAGCGGCTTACGGGTTCATATTCTTCTTTATAATAGGTTTTGTGTTGAATCTCATCACCTATTTGGTTCTTCATCGAATAGGAGCACTTGGCTACGCTTCATTTCACTTTTCTTTTCTATCAATTATCGTCTATTTGAGGTATGACCTCACAAAACGGTTCAATGAAATTCGAGCAATAGACAAGCTCCAGTGCGAGTTACGGAGGTTGAGTGATGAACTCAGAAGCGCTGAGCTCTAAACCTGACCTCTACGTCGTTGCCCGAATCATAAAGGCATTGAAGAAAAAGAATAAAGTAAACAAAACTGCGCTAGCCACATGCACAGAGTTGTCATACGACAAGTTGGTAAAGTATTTGGATTGGATGTCAAAAAAGGGGTTTGTGGTGGTTGACGATAACGGTTCGGTGTCTTTAACAGAGGCAGGGGCAGAAGTTTACGATGAACTTGTGCAGTGGATACTTAAGCATGTGGGACAACTAAAGTTTCCGCGGCTTCGAGCATCAACATAGTCATTTATCGGCTGTAGTCTCTGCCTTCTGGTTTGCCGCTTGGCGGTTTGGCTCCTGTCTCGGGAATCTGAGGTAACGGAATCGGGGGTGGTATGTTAAGCGTGCGCGATATCAAGACGGATTCGATGAATACTACGTTAGATATGGATTGGATGATTATCTGTGCTGGCGGTTTTTTCTGCTCGTATTCCTTAAGGACACGGTCAACTTCTTCTTTTTCGCCCATGACGAATGCGTTGCCTTTTATGCTCATCTGCGCAATCGACGGGTTATAAGCGATGGATAAGATGAAGGGCACCTCAAGCGATTCATCGGGCTTCTTCTCCATCCCCACCACGTTGATGTTGGTATTGATTTGGATTGGGGGGACAGGTTTGCGGATGTCCCAGAATCGCTCTGCAGAGATGCTAGATATAACTACGTTTACTCTTAGCATGTTAGGTCAAAAAAGAAATAGTGCGGTTGAGGGATTTAAAACTGCTTATTTCTGCTTAAACCGCGTTAAACCGCAGTGACCGCAAGTGTAGCGGCTGTGATGGTCTGCCATGAAGTAGCCGGGGCCACAGCGTTCGCAGGTTGGGCGTGCGCGAGAAAGTTTGTCGCCTTCGACTTTGTACATGGCTTTGACGCCTTTTTCTTCTTTGTGTTTTTTGGGTTTTTTGCCTTTTTCTGCTTTCTTTGCTGGCGCGGCTGCTTCGGTTGCCGCTGCTGCTGGTTCTTCTTTCTTTGGTGCTGGTGCCATTATGCGGTCGCCTCTTCTTTAGCTTTAGCTGGAGTGTTTCTTTTTTGGATGTGTTCTGGCTCAACTAGTTTAGCTTGAGCAACAGTTTGGTAAACGTTAGCAACTCCCTGTGTGATGCTGGTTCCTGTTTTGGTGCGCATACGTTTAACGTATACGACTTCTTCGCCGACTTTCATTTCTGCTGCGACCGCTTTCTTGACTTCTAAGCGTGCAGGTGTTTTCTCTTTTGGACCTTGAACGATCGTGAAAGCTACTTCGGTCCTTTTGAGCAGCGGGTTTTCCTTGGTGGTTTCTATTTTTATTTGCATTAATGTTCACTTAGGGCGTAAATTCAAACAACTATCTTCTTATTTAGCTTTTCGAAGCTTTCATCTCTTTTAGGAACACTTTTACCTCTTCTTTCTTCTGAGGAGATGCTTTTACCACAACTATACCCATATATGGCTGCCCATAGATGACAAACGAGTTTTCTGGCGCATACAAAACCGCTATGAGGGTCAACAAGTCCTCTTCGCCTTCCACCACGATGTGGGTATGGATGTTGGCTTCCAACGCGGATTTGATGGCGGAGATGGCTTCGTCGCTTAGGGTTCCCTGCGGGTTCTTTACGGTCACGGTTTTTTCTACTGGTGCTTGTTTTGGCAGGGGTTGATCGCGCAGAGAAATGTAGTCGATAACCGTCAACTGGGGGTGTATGCCGCTTTGATGCATGTTTATAGAGACGACGTCGCCGACGGAAACCACACATGGCGGCTTTTCTTGAGTTATTAGGTCTTTTAGTTTACGCATGGTTTCTTTCGGTGGACCCTCAATTAGGGTGCCGAAGGGTTCTTTTAAGAAGACACGTAACCTCGGTGTTAGAGTGTACTCTACCTTCATCAGTTGAATCCTCTATTAAAATAGAAAGTGGCAGGCAGTTAAGAAGCTACCGTGTTAACGCACTTTAAGCGCGTATCTGCCTTTCTCTTTAATGTTCATGGATTTCGCGATGGCGCTATGGGCGGGGTCAAACATGACCACTAAACCGCTGTAGTCCTCGCTAAAACTGGTAGACCTGCATTTTGGGCAAACATTTTCTTTGGTTATGAAGTGACAGTTGGTGCATGCTTTTTCGCTCATAACTACTTCTCCTTATGCTCCTTTGCGGGGGCTTCAGGCTTCTTTTCTGCGCCTTTAGTTTGGTCTTCTTTGAGCCAGTCAAGTTTGCCTAGGAAGGGTTGCCTTGCGGTTATGCCTATTTTGCCGCTGCTGCCTGCGCGACCCATCGAGACGGCAGTTATACGGGCGCGGACTTGGTCGCCTGCGCTGAGTTTACGCTTAGATTCCTTACCCAGCAATACGCCTTGTTTTTCGTCGTAGCTGATGTAGTCATCCATCAATTGTGATACGTGGAGTAGTGCGTCGACTGGTCCGATGCGGACGAATGCGCCGAAGTCAGCGATTTCCACAACGTCGCCTTCAACGACTTCCTGTATGATGGGGTAGAATGTGAGCAGGGAAAAGGTTACTTTATGGTATGTTGCTCCGTCGCCTGGAATAATTTTGCCGATGGGGCTAACTTCTATGCCTGTTACGGCGATGACGTAGCCTAATTCTTCATCCACAACGCCCTCGTATTTCTGTTTAACCTGTTCGCGGCCCACTTTCTCCAAGGGGTTACCGAACGTTTCGGGCGGGATGCGGATAGTGTCTTGAAGAGTAATCAGTTTGAACATCTACGATATCAACCCGTCAATGTCTAGACGCGATTTTTGTCTCAGATAAATCACTGGCACACTTATATCTCTTAGCCTCTGCTTTAGAATTCTGTCATTCGTAAACACAGGCACCCCCCAGCTTTGGGCGACACGCACAATAGCGTCGTCAGTTGCTTCGCCGCGGCCCTCCACAGCCACCAACCTGCACTTCTCAGCTAGCCGCAGCGCAAAATTGGCTTGTCGACGGAGTTTCGGCTCATCCCCCGCTGCCAAAACCTCCAATTCAGCCTTCACAGGCGAGAGCAGAATAAACTCTAGGTTCCTTCCCAGTAGCCTTTTGAGTTCTTCGAATATGTCCATTTTGAACTCTAAGGGTACAAAAAACGCGTTGGAATCCAAGATGACTTTGAGGGGTTGGTTTTTGGGTGAAGCCGTCACTGCATGTGGCTCCTTGTGGGGGTTATGGTTGTTTGGGGGCTTAAAGGTTTTCTGCGGCGGCTAAATTGGCGGCTTTTGCTATTAATTTAAATATTAAGAGTTTATGAATTGAAGCAGATAGGTGAAAAACAAGAGTGCTCCGCGAAAAATCTTGTGGCGCAGTTATATTCATTAACAATCAAGAAAAAACCCGCTACCTCATGTTAAACTACACTGCGGGGCACTGGGACTTCGTTAAAGGCAACCAAGAAGTCAACGAAACCGAAAAACAAACCGTAACACGGGAATTGATGGAGGAAACAGGCATAACCGACGCACACTTCATCGACGGTTTCCGTGAATCCATCAACTACTTTTACCGCCGACAGGGCCAAACCATAAACAAAGAAGTCGTATTCTTCATAATCGAATCCAACGTTGAAGAGGTCCAAATCTCGTTTGAACACATCGGTTACATCTGGCTGGACTACAAGCAGACGATGGAGAAGTTAACTTTCAAAAACGCCAAAGACATCCTGCTTAAAGCGCACGATTTCTTGCAGAAGAAAGGGTTAGTGAGAGACTAACCAGCTACTTTATGAGTCCGTATCCGATGAGTCTCCATCGGGCAGTGATTTTTCTGCTGATGGCAACCCGTGAACCTGGCAATGCGCAGATGGGTCTTGTCAACTTGACTTTTATGGTGTTCTGCTTTATGTTGACGACTTTTCCTACGTTAACCGCCGCGCCAATGTGAAGCAGCAGCGCTTCGTCAGGGTTGATTTTCTCTACCTTGAGGAGTTCTTTAGTTCCCACTGCACGCTCAAGCACATGTGTCTCCATGGTGATTTCTGTCACGGTTGGAGGCAGTTGCCCTGTTTTGCCTGCGATGCTACCTGTTAAGCCGTCTGCTTTAGAGTAGGAGGGATCGAGTAGGGTGCCGACGCCGATGAGTCCGCCGCAGGTGGCTTCTTTGACTTGTTGGTCGCCTGCATGTAAACTGACGATTTCGCTTATGAGGGGGTCGTAGACGGTTTTGCCTTCTCGCTCTGCCATGATGCCGGGGCGGATTTCTATTTCGTCGCCTACCGAGAATTTGCCTTGCACTATGGTGCCGCCTATGATGCCGCCTTCTAAGCCTTCGATGGTGGTGCCTGGTTTGTTTGTGTCAAAAGAACGGATGATGTACATCATCGGTGGCAGGTTTGGGTCACGGTGAGGGGTTGGGATGATGGTTTGTATGGCGTCAAGTAAGACGTCGATGTTAATCATACGTTGAGCTGAGATTGGGATGATGGGTGCGTTTTCAGCCACCGTGCCTTTAACGAAGGCTTTGATTTCCTTGTAGCTTTCTAGGGCTCGTTTATTGTCAACTATGTCGATTTTGTTTTGAACTATAATCATGTTTTTGATGCCGCTGACTTCTGCCGCTGCAAGATGCTCTCGGGTTTGGGGTTGAGGGCAGGGTTCATCTGCGGCGATAACGAGGATGGCGCCGTCCATGATGGCTGCGCCGCTGAGCATGGTTGCCATTAAGGCTTCGTGTCCAGGTGCGTCAACAAAGCTGATGGCGCGGACGAATTCGGCTGGGCTGTTGCAGTTTTGGCAGACGGGGTGGATGGTGTAGTTTTTGGGTTCGGGGCATTTGGGGCATTTGTATATGGGCATGTCTGCGTAGCCGAGTTTTATAGTGATGCCACGTTTGAGTTCTTCACTGTGCCGTGAAGCCCAAGTGCCTGTTAATGCCTGGACAAGTGTTGTTTTGCCGTGGTCAACGTGACCTATGGTGCCGATGTTGACTTCTGGCTGTTTGGGTAGTGGAGCCTTAGATGGGTTACTCATAGTTTTCTTCTTCTTTTAGATAAGTTCTGGAATCGTAAAAGGAATTAATTAATGGAGTTTATAAGTTTTGAGCATGCCCTAAGCGAAAAAAATTAGGCTTGAGGTGCAGCCTGCTCAGTTTTAGCTGCTGGTTTCAGTATTGGGGCTGCTCCCGCGGGGCGTTCAACGATTTTGAGGTTAATTTGGACGATTTCGTCAGTTATGATTTCTCCGCGGACGGTTTTGCGTTTGCGGCCGCCTTTTCTTGTGGATTTGAAACCTGCTCCTCCACTGAGAACTACTGCTCTGCGGCCACCGCCATGGACGTTTGATCTCATGGGTACGCCGTCTTTGTCTGAGCCGCCTGTTACTTGGATTTTGTGAGCTGGTAAATCTACTACTGCGCCGTCTAAGGTTTCACCGATTTTTCTGCCGATGAAGGGTGTTGCGCGTGCTTCTTCGAGCTCTACTACTTTGGATGCTCCCGATTGTGGGTCGGAAACTATGACTTTGAACTTTGCCATTGAATCTGTCTCCAGCGCAGTAAGAAGTTGAATATCTCTCTATTAAGGATTTAGCCCAAAACAGATTCTAATCATATTCCATGGAGTTTTATGCAATTAGGTGCTAAAGAGCCTCGAGGTGGTTCGACGGCATCCTGTTTTTTGTGGGAGAAGGTTTTAATTTTACCTCGAGGTGGTCTGTTCGCATGTGGCGGCTTGGATTCTTCTTTCACGAGATAGCGTTCGGACTGTTAAGCGTCTTCATACCGCTATATCTAGTCGCCTTTAACGACACCAGCATCCTAGGCGGACCACTCGTAGCATTAGGTATCATGACTTCGATAGCGGTTTTTGCTTCCATTCCCGCCTCGTTTCTGTGGGGTTACCTCTGCGACGCAACCCGCCACTACAAAGCCTTCATACTGCTCTCTTTCTCTTCTTCAGCCATAATTCTGTTCCTTATGACGTTACCAGTAGCTCAAAACATACTTGTCTTCGTCGCCCTCTACGTCGTCATGCAGGTGCTGCACGTCTCTCATGAAGCACCAAAAAACGTCCTCATAGCCGAGCACTACAGCCGAGACGAGTGGGAGAGGTCTTATGGGTTCTACGAAGCCTTAACCGAGGTCGGTTTCATCTTGGGGCTGGTCATCGGGTTAGTGTTTAGTTTGGGGTTGTTTAGCTTTACTGCTACTTTGAGTTCAGGGGTTTTAGCAACCTACACGCTCTACCTCTGTAGCATACTAAGCCTGATTGCGTTCATACTGTCGGTTGTGTTAATCGCAGATCCCATGATGATTTTTGAGAGGCGCCTAGTTGGCATTGAGAGAAAAATCGACTTCGCCTACCGCGGCATAGAATCCTACAGCTTACGCTGGAAGGGTTCGCTTAAACAGGAAAACTTTAGAGGCTTCGCCCTAGCAATCGTAGTGTTTGCACTTGCCACAAGCCTCTTTTTCACGCCGCTCCCTGTCTACCTAAAAGAGATTTTCAATGGACAAGAAAGCATGGTTTACATCTCCTACATTCTGGTCTCCATCGGCGCAACTGCAGGGTATCTGTTGATTCGAAACAAGGCACGCTCGATGGATCTACGCAAACAACTCCCCCGTTTCGTCCTCTTCCGCAGTGTACTTATTTTAGCTTTGATCGGCGTTATCGAATTTGCCTTTTTCCCCACCCTCTCCACTGGGCTCATCCTCATCTTCTTAGGCTTCGCGTTTGGCATGTACTACATCATGATGATTTCTCTATCCATGGAGCTTATCCCAGAGGGTAAATCTGGATTATTCGATGGCTTGGTCGGTTTAGGCACAGGCATCGGCGCATTCTTTGGACCCTACATATCAGCGCAACTTAGCTATCTCTCAACGTTTTTGATTGCTGCTTCCGCTTTCTTTTTGGCTTTCCTTATCCTGAAAGTCGTGGCAATCAAAAACAGATAAAAAAAGAAAAAGGTGTGGCGAGCTTCTGACTCGTCAATTTTGGTTTATTCTGTGTGGACTCTGTAGAGGTCGATGTCTTCACGCATGGCAGGTGTCAATTCAAGGAACTCTCGGACTGCACGCTCCACATCTCTGCTCTGTGTAACGTATCTGCCGACGATGAGTATGTCTGCGCCAAGTTCGAGTGCTTCTTTGGCTGTTTCGGGAACGATGCCGCCTGCGACTGCGATTAAGAATTTCTTGTTGGGGAACGCTTTGCGGATGATTTGTATGCGTTCTAAACCACAGCTTCTGCCTGTTTCTTGGTCGATGCCTCGGTGTAAGATGACGATGTCTGGGAACTCTTTAAGTGACTTCAATTTAGCTAAAACGTCGTCCACATTGAGCATATCTACAACAGCGTAGATGCCTAAGCGTTTGGCTTCCTGGACTGTTGCATCGACGGTTTCTGGAGGAGCTAAACCTGCCGCGACAACAGCATCTGCGGTGTCCTCGTAGGCGATGTCTGCTTCAACTTTCCCTACGTCAAGGGTTTTGAGGTCTGCGATTATGAATTTGTCTTTAGCTACAGCTCGGAGTTCACCGATGACGCGTGTGCCGTAGCGTTTGATAAGCGGTGTACCGACTTCAAGGATTATTCTGTCGCTGCCTGGCAAGGCTTCGATGACTTTCTTGGCGCCTTCCAGTGAGGGGGCATCAAGCGCGATTTGGAGGTAGGGGGGTCTCCATAGGCGTGGAACTTTGAAGCCCATGATTGGGTGCTTGGCGCGGTCTTTGTCGTAGTTTATTTTGTCTAGTGACGGGTACTTCGTGAGCGCACGTCGCAGGGCCATCTTGGTTGCGCCGTAGTTGTATTGGTAGATTTTGCGGTAATCCGTGGCTTGGGGGTGGATAAAGACGCTGCAAACGATGACCCAGTCGTCGAGTTTACTTGTGGGGATTACGCCTTCCTCAGCTGAATCCGCGATGGCTTTGGCGACTGCTGCCTGGGCAGGACCAAAGATTTTGCCAGTATCCTCCATGTCTTTAACGGTGACTTTGGGAACGATAAGCGTGTGGGGTTTAGGCGGCAAATTAGGACGGATAACTGCCAACAGCGGAGTGTGCCCAGCGGAGAGCGTTGTTAGGCCGTTGGCGAATGCTTGACCGACTGGGCCTGTTTTGTCGCCTATCATAAGGTCAACGTGGGCAACTTCGTTTCCTTCTCCGACAAGAGCTTCCCCTATGAGGTAGGTGATGCCGCTGTATTCGTCTGTGTCGTCACTGACTGTCGGCACTCTGTCGATAATTTCTTTGAAATCGACATTAAACTCCTTTAGCCATGAGTAAAGGGTGTCTCTGTGAATGCCCATTTCTTTTGCGGATCCGACGATTGTCGGTTTTGTCGGTTTACCTTTGCCGCTGACTTCTTTTTTTGCTGCCTCAGTAACTATTTTGATTAGTTCGTTGCGGTTTTCTGGTTTTTTAACGTCTACTCCCGACATTTGAGTATCCTCATTTTGAGTTTTCTCTGCTACTTATATAAAAATGTCGGATGAACGACGCCTGATTGAAGGTGGCGAAGGACAGTTTAGGCCTAAACTGCCGATTTAGCCTCCTGTGGGTGCGGCGGCTGCCCTGTAAATCTTTATATCCCCAAGGCATCATTGAATGCTCCAACCAAACGGGGAAAACTGATGTCGTGGACTGACTGGTCGCTACTGGGTCTATTCATTTTTGGGTTTGTGCTTTTCTTAATCGGAGCCAACACCTACAACGCCCTCGTCGGCTACGCAGGCATATACCTCTTCATCGGTTCAGTCGCAGTCTATTTGGTTCTCTATATTTACAAAGAACTCAAAAAGAAACCCGCCACTGAAACCCCACAACCGCCTCAAGTTACTCAGAATTCATAGAGGTCGCTGTATTTTTCGTTGAGGTAGGCGAGGAATGCATTTGCGTTCAGTGTGGTTCCTGTTGCTTGTTTGATTAGTTCTTCTGGGTCGTAGAGGTCGCCTCGGCTGTGGATGTTGTCTTTGAGCCAGCGGTTTATGTTTTCAAGATTCCCCTGCGACAACTGGGTACGCCACTCTGGTAGCGCCCGCTCTATTGCGGCGACGATTTGACCATCATAGATGTTGCCCAACGCGTAGCTGGGGAAGTATCCATAGAGACCGCTGGCCCAATGCGTATCCTGCATCACACCTTCCGCGTCGTCTTTCACTTCCACGCCGAGGTAATCGCGGTATTTCTGGTTCCAAGCAGAAGGCAACTCGTCGATGTCGATTTTGCCTGCGAAGAGGTCCCGCTCCAACTCGAAGCGGATGATAATGTGGATGCTGTAGGTGACTTCGTCGGCTTCGATGCGTATCTTGGAGCGTTCCACCCTGTTAACTGCTCTAACAAACTCGTCTAAGCCCACGCCCGCCAAAACAGGAGCCGCCACCTTCACCTGCGGCAGAAAACTCATCCAGAACTCTCGGGAGCGCCCCACGATGTTCTCGTAGAAACGTGATTGGGATTCGTGTATGCCATAAGAGCAGGGGGCCCCGACGGGCTGATACTTCCATTCAGGGTTAATGTTGTGTTCGTATATGGCGTGTCCTGTTTCGTGGAGAACAGAAAAGATGGAGCTGGTGTAGTTATTTAGGTGGTAGTGGGTGGTTATGCGGACGTCGTCGTAGCAGCCTGAAGTGAAAGGGTGCTCGGTTTCGTCTACTCTACCACATGCCATAGCTGAAGCAGTGTCGTAGCCGAGTGTTTGGGTTATGAGTTGAGCGATAACCCGCTGCGACTCCACAGGCACAGGCTGCGAGGTAACTTGGGAGGAAGGCTTAGTCTGGCAAGCCTCGATTTTGGCGATAAGCGGCTTCAAACCCGCCAAAAGCTCCCTAAAAGTGGTGCTGATGGCTTGGGCGGACATTTTAGGCTCAAAATTGTCAATCAACGCCTCATACGGCGTCTTAGTCTCCTTGACCTTCATGAGGATTTCCGCGGCTTGCTTGCTGAGTTCGAAGAGTTTTTTGAGGTCAGCTTTGTAGAGCGCGAAGTCTTTTTTGGCTTTGGCCTTCTTCCAAGCATTCACGGTTATGGCTTCCTGCATGGCCAGTTCCCCCACCAGCTTTTCAGGCAAAGCCGTCTGTTCACGGTAACTTTTTTCGATGAGGTAGAGGTTACGCTTCTCCACCTGCCCCATTCGCGGGTACTGTGGGCTGGCTTGTATCGAGGTTAGAAGGGTTTGGATTTGGGGATCGGTGCTTAGTTTGTGGTGCAAGCGACTCATCAGGGCGAGTTGTTCGCTGCGTTGCTCAACGGCTTTGGGCGGCATCATGGTTTCCATGTCCCAGTGCAGAACGCCTTGGGCGGTGGAGAGGACCATGGCATCTTTGTATTTGCTTAAAAGTTCCCTGTAAGCCGATTGAGTTGTATCTGACATTTTGGTTGTGCTCCTGGAAGTTTCAATGTTGGGCATCTATTTTACTGTTGAGCTAAGCCGTCAAATCTTCATTGAATATAGTTAGCGGTGTCTGGCTGCAAAAGCTTTTATTTTTCGAAACATAGCCATCAGTTGAGGATTCTAAATTTGAGCAATGTTGAGTCAAACAAAACGTTAGCTGCAATCGGTGCCCTACTGCTGTTCCTTAGCTTCGTTCCAGCTCTAGGAATAATCGGTATAATTCTCCTCTTAATCGGCATGAAAGGCTTATCCGAATACTACCGCGACGAAAGCATCTACCGAAGCGCACTCAAAGGCGTAATCTTCGGCGTCATCGGCATAATCGCTGTCTCCGCGTTTTCCCTGCTAAACTTACTAGGCGGACTAATCACCACTCCAGTGCTTGGTGCCTTTGCATTAATCGGCGGCATAATCTTCTTCATCGTGTTACTGATCATTGCATTCATATTCTACCTGCTTATGGCGATGAACTTTAGAAAAGCATTCAACACCTTAGCGGAACGTTCAGGTGAAAGCAACTTCCGAACCGCAGGAACCCTGCTGTTTTGGGGTGCAATCCTAACCTTAATCCTCGTAGGTTTGGTACTTATTTGGATTGCATGGTTAATCGCTGCACTCGCCTTCTTCTCAATGAAATTAGCACCCGCCCAACCTCAGCAACAGTACGGTTACCCGCCTCCATCCAGTTCAAGCACAGCTTCACGCTACTGCCCCTACTGCGGCGCCCCAGTCGACCAAAACGCAACCTTCTGCCCCCACTGCGGAAAACAACAACCCCCAGCCTAAACCCTTCCCTTTTTTCGTTTTTGTTGCTGCCAACGCGCAACCACACAACTTTAAAAACAAAGCAACCCCGCTATTTCTTGAGGTGTCCAAACTTGAGTTCTACTGTTTCTTCAAGCGAGGAATCCTTCCACCAACCCTCTAAGCCTCCCTTCAGCCAAGAAATCTACGACCGCCTACCCCGCGAGTTAGTGTGCGAAGTCTGCGGCAAAACCTTCAGGAGCCCAACACAGCTGAACATGCACCTATTCACAGCACATGCGCCAGTAGAAGAATTGGTATAAGTTGTAGTGCTCCGGCCGGGATTTGGACCCGGGTCACCGACTCGAAAGGCCGGTATACTTGGCCGGACTATACTACCGGAGCGCACCTTAGTCCGAAAGCACACTCAGAATACAATTTCCCTCGAATAAACCTTACCCTTCCAGACGCACCGTTTTAGCTGTCAAGCTTCTTCTGTTTGCCTTTCTTAGCGTTGGGTTTGGGGGTAAAGAGGAAGCCCGTTATTTGGTCCACAAGTTTAGCTTGGTTTTTGGTGGTTTCTTCGAGTTTCTCAATCCGCTTTTCGAGGTCGTTGGAGAGTATTTTGCCTTCGATGCGGTTGGCGCTTCGGAACATAAGCAGCATCTTGAAGACTTCTTCAATGGCTTTCTCCTGCTCAGCCGCCGAAGCAGGCTTAATCCCCGCCACAACGGAGAGCAAATCCACATAGTGTTCTTTGATTTTAAGTTCCGCGCTAACGGAGGGGTCATTTGGGAAAGCGATGTTAAGAGGCGTCTTTTTCGCCAACTCAGCCGCGGTTGGGAAACGGATGATGAGGTCGCCCCTTATCCATGAGGAAACAAATTCCGACACAAACCTGCGAATCTCCTGCTTAGAGTAAAGCAGCACAGGTTCCTCAGCTGGTGGGTCGGGTTTCCGCTTAATTTTGACGCTGATTATCTTTCGGTCATCTGGACTGGGCTGGTTAGACATCTGTTTTCGCTCCGCAACACAACTCTGTTTGTATTGTCCTAAGCAAGGACTAGTATTTAAGAAACAGCATAACGGGAGCTAAAAGGAGATTTTTGCAGAAGAAGGAATCTTGCCCAAAACCTTCGCGGTGGCTTTCTCAACTTTGGCGCGGTTGGCTTGGTCAGTGTAGACACGCAGGATGTTCATGAAGCCTTTGAGGGTTTCGAAAATCTTGGAGCTTTCGCTTAAGCGTTGGAGTTTCTTTTCGCCTGCGGGGCTGCGAGTGAACACGGGGATTTCTGTGGATTCCATGAGAACGGCGTGGTGATAGGGCACTGAAGGCACCGTGGGTACGTCGATTATAACCGAGTCGAATTCTACGCCTGCCGCCTTAGCGATTTCCCCGCGGACTTGGTTACGGTACGACTCTTGCCCAAACAGGTTAGAGATCATGGCGTCTTTCTCGTAAAACGTCCGCTCATAAGCGCATTTGAGCATCCGCCTGTTTTCTAGGTCGCTTATGATTTTGTTGGATGCCTTGCATTTCTTGAGCGCCGACCAAACCGTATAATCATCCAACGCAAGGTACTCTTCAGGGGTTTTGAAGGCGGTTAAGCCCAGTTCACTGTTGGCTTTATCCATAGCTGTGGCAAACATAATCTGCGCTGCCCGTCCGACACGATGGAAGTAGATGCTTTTGAAGGATTCAATGCGGGCGATAACGAAGGCTTCAAGCGCAGAGAGGGCGCCTAATTCGACTGCCAAGTTTTCCCCCAGCAAATCAAGGGCATGGATGAGGCGGTAAACATCTATGAAGCCGTATTCGGCGCCTGTGTGGTAGGTGTCTCGGACGATAAAGTCCTGCTTGTCTACGTCTACGGCGCTACTGATGATTTGGTCAAGGAACGCGCGGTTCTTTTTGTGCAATTTACCAACCGCCAACCCGCCAACTTCCTTGGGGCTGTAACCCATCTTGGAGAGGTGATCGGCGACTTCGCTTTTCTCGATAATCCACGAGGTTATGTCTTCGTGGGTTTTCTCCAAATCCTTGATTAAAAGGTGCTCAAAGACGTGCGAGAACGGGCCATGTCCACAGTCGTGCAGAAGCGCAGAGATGCGACACATATCCACTTCCTCGTCGCTGACCACTTTTGAAATGTTGGGGTTCACCAGAACCTGCCCTGAAAGAAACATAACGCCTAAGCTGTGTTCGAAGCGGGTGTGGTTGGCTCCGGGGTAAACGTACTCGGAACCTGCAAGTTGGCGAAGCCTGCGCAGTCGCTGCATGGGGTAGGTGTCGATTATTTTCTTTTCTTGCTCGGTTATGTATACGTAGCCGTGAACTGGATCTTTGATTTCTCCCCAGTAAGCTTTTGGCACAAGTGTCGCCTCGTTGATAGAGTTATTATTTATGTAGCTCCCTATAATGTGTAACGCTAAAAAACGCAGGGTCGATGTGTATGGTTAAGAAGGGCGTTTTCATAGTCATCGAAGGCTTAGACGGCAGCGGAAAAACCACCCAAGCCACACTCATAGCAGAAAAGCTCTCTAAAAGCTACGATGTTTTGCTCACAGCTGAACCCAGCAGGGGCAAAATCGGCACGTTCATCCGTGAATGCTGCCTCTACGAGCAAACTCGTCTCCCAACCGAAGCTGAAGCCCTCCTCTTCGCAGCCGACCGCATCGAACACATGCAAACCGAACTCAAACCCGCCCTAGACCAAGGCAAACTGGTCATCTGCGACCGCTACGTTTACTCGTCGCTGGCGTATCAGGGGAGTGCAGGGTTGAGTTTGGACTGGATAAAAACCATAAACGCCAGAGCCCTGCAACCTGATTTTTGCGTCTTTATTGATGTGCCGCCTGAGAAGGTGATTGAAAGACTGCAGCGTAAGCGGTCAGTTATGGAGACGCTTGAGACGCAGCAGAAAGTCCGCGAAGTCTACCTCAAATACGTCGAAAAAGGCGAGTTGGTTCGAGTAGACGGTGACAGAGACAAACAAGCCGTGGCTGAAGAGTTGTATGTTAAGGTTAAGGAGTTGCTTGGGACAGCTCAAAAGTTCAACCCATAACAAAACTGGTTTGTTCTTTATATAAGGGAGGGGAGGTAGACGCTGAGACGTCGCGTGGTTTGTATGTTGCTTGTTTGTTTTGTGAATTGTAGGTTGAAATTGTGGTTCAGCCTTATCGAGTCGACTTAGCCAAAAACCCCCATGTCGATCTGCCTGCGGAAGCTGCCACAACCAGCTAACAACCCCCAAAAACAGCCAAACCAGAAACAGACGCCAAACCCCAAGCCGCCGGTAGTTGTTGTGCATAGAGGGTTTTCTGCAGTATCAAAAACAAGAAAATAGAAAAGAGAAGAAAAAACGGTTTACTTTAGCGGCACATACATCGAAGACCGTGATGCACCGATACCAGGCGTGCCATGCCGAACAGGTTTGTTGGTTATGGCGAATTCGCCGAGGTAGTGGCCAATCATTTCAGGCTTTATGTCGATGGCTACGAATTCTTTGCCGTTGTGCACGCTGATTTTTGCGCCAACCATCTCGGGCAGCACGATGAGGTCGCGGACGTGGGTTTTGATTCCGC
Organism: Candidatus Bathyarchaeota archaeon; assembly: GCA_026014685.1. Taxonomy (NCBI): domain Archaea; kingdom Thermoproteati; phylum Candidatus Bathyarchaeota; species Candidatus Bathyarchaeota archaeon. The sequence goes on along the minus strand of JAOZHW010000007.1, from coordinate 520,366 downwards.
TGTCTTTGCCGCCTTTGGCTTCTTTAGCAGTGCGAAGCTTCTCTAGCAGTATACGTTGCTCAGCGGTTAAACCGCGCTGAAGGCTTCTACGTTGGCGTGATGGAAGCAGATTAATGAATTCGTCCATAGACATAGCTGAAAGGCTTTCGAGGCTGTGTCCACGGTAGCTAAATTCTTTTGGCATACAACATTTCTCCTATTAATTTATCCCCTGATTGCACGTTTTTTCTTCTGACCTGGACCACGAGCAGCAATCAAGCCGACTTTCTGTCCTGGAGGTGCACCGTGCGAAGTTGTGGTTGTTCTGCGGGCGCTGCGTTTGCTGCTACCGTATGGGTGAACTGCAGGAACCATTTTGCGGCCGCTGGTGCGTGGATACTTGTGGCCTTTGGCTTTCATGAGGTGATATTTTTCGCCTGCTTTGAGGAACGGTTTCTCGATGCGTCCAGAAGCAGAGATTACACCGACGGTTGCTAAGCAGAAGTCGTCGATGTAGCGGGTTCTACCTGAAGGTAAACGAATCATGGTGCCTTGCGGAGTGTGACCGACTACTGTGGCGTATGCGCCTGAGCTGCGGGCCATTTTGCCGCCGTCTCCGGGGCGAAGTTCAAGGTTGCAGACTAAGGTTCCTTCAGGAATCTTGCCCAAGGGCAGGATGTTGCCGATTTCAGCTGGAGCTTTACCGCCGTAGACGATTTCTTGTCCAGTGAAAACGCCTTCAGGAGTGATGCTGTAAATGGATAAGCCGTTGTCAAATTCAATCAGCGAAAGCGGAGAACCTCTTCCTGGATCATGAACTAAATCAACAATGACACCGGTGAGTTCTGCTTCAAAGGATTCTTTTGGAGCAATAGCTGGATACTTTGCTGGAGCAACACGTTTATGCGTTGAGGCGCGGAAGTTTTGACCGCCACGCCCTCTTCTTTGTACACGAATACGTTTTCCCATAAGTCAAGCCTTCTTTGTGTTAGAGGATACCTAGTTTGATTGCGACGTCGGAAGCAAGGTATTCAGGTTTTAGCTTCACGAACGCTTTCTTTACACCCTGTGGAGTAATAAGCACGTTTACATCTTGGACTTTAACTTCGTACATAACTTCCACTGCGCGTTTAATGTCTGCTTTGCCAGCTTTCATGTTAACAACAAAGAGGAGCTTGTTGTCTTTTTCAACCATCACGCTGGCGGATTCCGTCATAAGGGGATACTTAATTACTTCGTCTGGTTTCATTATGCCTTTTCTCCATAGAGAGTGGATAGTTTCTCGATTGCACCGTTAGTCCAAACTGTCAACCTGCCGGGGTGCGTGCCGGGTGCAAGCATTTCAGTGTTAAGGTTAGTTACGGTGGTTACTTCTACGCCTGGAAGGTTGCTTGCAGCCGCCATAAGGTTCTTTCCGTCAACGACAACAATGAGTGGACCGACGGCTTGCTTCATTTTGCGTCCTCGGTGTTTACCTTTACCTGCGCGGATGTTGCGGCTTTCTTTGACGCGGGTTAATTCTGCGTCGAATCCGAGGCTGCTGAAGGCTTCTTCGACTTCTTTGGCTTTCGTTAAACCTTCAAAAGCGTTATCAACCACTAAAGGTAAACCTACAACGCCTTCAACTTTGTGTCCGCGTGCTGCAACCACGTCTTTCTCAGCTGTGGCTGCGATGGCGGATTGCAAGGCGAGTTTAGCTTCCTTTTTAGGGATGTTCTTTACGATGATTTTTTCCGCTTTGGGCGGGTGAGGCTGTCTGCCTTTCACGGTGCTTGGAGCAAACGCTGCTCTACCGCTGCCTTTTGTGCGGGGAACTCTTGCGGTTGCGCTACCTGTTCCGCGGGACTCAGCGGTGGTTTTCTTGCCAGCCATTGGGTCTCTGCCTTGTGGCTGGAGCCTGTTGCTTTGGATGGCTAAGACTGCACGTTTGATGACGTCTGGTCTGAGGGGCGTGGAAAAAACCTCAGGCAGGGTGATTTTGCCTGTGGCTTTGCCCTGTAAGTCAAAGATTTCTGCGGTTTTCTGTGCCATAACGATTCAACCTATTTTCCTTGAGGAGACTCCACTGAGATATATGTTACTTGTGGTGCAGATTCAGGTGCTTCGGTGGGTGGACGTGCGGGTACTCGGAGGCGAATGGTGCGTTTCTCGACACCAGGGATGCTTCCTGAGATTATCATGTAGGGACCGTTGATTTCGCCGTAACGTACAAAGCCGCCTTTGACTGTGACTTCTTTGCCGTCTTTGCCGATTTTGAGGATACGTTTGTTGAATTCGATGCGTTGGTGATAACCTGTTTGACCTGCGCGTGCAATGCTGTACATGAGGTGGTGGGGGTTCCATGGACCGAGCGTGGCGATGCCGCGTTTAGTCTTGCGACCTTTGTGTTGAAGGCAGGTGACGCCCCAACGTTTAACTGGACCTTGGAAGCCTTTGCCGACGGTTACGCCTGCGATGTCGATGTATTGGCCTTCTTTGAAGACTTCCTCTGGCGTGACGGTTTTGCCGAGGAGTTGTTTGGCGTAGTCGATTTGTTGCTGAATGGTTCCGCCGCCGATTTGGATTTCACAGGCTTCGGGTTTCTTCTTGGAGAGGCTAGTTTGTGTGGGTTGTGTGGCCGTTATGACGCGAACTACGTCGGTTCGGTCGACATTGTCTTGGATTTTTTGAAGCATGGCATCTGTGTCAAAGGTGTCAGGTAAAACCATCAATCGGTCCAGGCTTGCTGGTGCTTCTTTCATCCACGCTTCAGTTATGTTGTGGAGTCCGTATGGTGTTTTCTGGTAAGTTCTTATGCCACAAACAAGAATTGGTGGCGTTTCTATTATGGTTGCTGCTCGCATGACTTCTTTACCAAAGTTCGGTGAACGCTTCCTATCTTCGATAGTAAACACGTAGGTCATGCCTGCTTTGTAGGAGGTGAATCCTAAAAGCCTAGGTGAATCTGACTTTATCTTAGGCCAGTATCGAATTCGCGCTAGTGGTTTTTTAGCGCGGTGCCTAGGTAAATAAGCTAGTGAACCATGTCTTGGAGCATGATGTTTTCGATGTCCCATAGAGTATCCGCTTCGCGCCTTTAGCAAATAGTACATTGGGTTATAAATGTTGCCATTAAAAACGCAAAAGCACGCTGAAGCTGACTGAAAAACAAATTCGCCAAGTTGATGGGGTCCTAGCGGGGCAAAGTTGCGGTAGTGGTTAGCTATCGTTTGCAACACTACCATCCAACTGAAGACTACTTTTCTATTTTGGTAGATGGTGTGGACCCCTCTTATTTCATCATCTTCCAGCCGCTTATGCAGACGACTGCATTTTTGGTTCAGGCTTAAGCGGCATTTGCAGACTGGTTGTGGCGACTTCCACAAGCAGAAGGATTCAGTTTACTGTTGATTGTTAGATTCTCACGCTTACAGAAGAATCTGTATAATCTACCAGAGGCGCTGAACTTGCAACTCTTCTTAGTGTATTGATACAATTAAGACAAGCTTGTTTAGAAACATATGTTTCACCATTGGCTATAATTTCTCCATTATCTGCTTTCAAATGCCAATAGAATTGTTTTGTTGTCGAATTTTGCTTTATTTCAAATTGTACCATATTTTCACTTCGGAGCGGTATTTGTTCAAAAGAAGTATTTACCGTTAATGGTACGCTATGAAGATTTTTGGCAACTTAGAATTCTCCATCTGTCCAGCTTTGTCGCCTCGTATAAATGCCTAGCCAATCAATATGATTAAGCATATACTTAGAATACCGCTGCTGCGATTTCGTTCGAATGTTATCAAGTAATGGTGCAAGAAATGCTTTTGTTTCTTCATTATTTTCGTCTGCGTACCTTAATGCACCTTTGTTTCTGCAAACGTGCAGCCATGAAAATTTGTTAAGGACACAAACACCAAATAGCGGCTTGGCATTTTTATCCATCCAATCATAAATTTGGTCTTCATTCATTCCCTTACAAACTGAGTTGCCATTAAAACCAAATATTGTGCAGAAAGGACGTAGTTTATCATAATCACGATAGTGGCTGCATAATGGATCGTATATTTTTTCATGAATGACTTTAGCTGTCTTTGCATACTCTTGGATTATTTGATTGGTTATTTTGCTCTTAATTTCAATTGTTGCCAAAACACACTCTGCAGGATAAAGACCAATTTTTTGCTCTTCAATAAACGGTGGAAGTATCCTTCGATCATAAATTATGATGTCGGTTTGAGGGCTTTGGTCGCCTAATTGGTTTATAATTACTCCTGAACCTACACCGTATTGAATGGTCAAGAATTTTGAAAGTAATCTTGTGATAAAAAGTTCGCGTAATTGACCTTTAAGCGGTTTATGGTTAAGTTTTCTTAGGGATTCAGCTTCTGCAGCTAAACCTTTGATAATTGCGCTTGTATGTTGCATTATTGGCGTTTCAGACGGCTTACGTGACATGTAATCACTAACCTAAGGAAGGGCTTGGTAAATATAGGCTCTGAATTGCTAATAACTTCGATGGGTTATTCAAGTAAATAACTGATTACCCTCGCGACATTACAATAAAGAAGTGTTCAGACCATATCAGCCGCATGATAGCTATTTTTAAAAGCCCAAAAATAGCACAGTAGAATGCGTGATAAAATATGGTGTCTGAGGTTGCAGTATCAAAGAAAGGCATGATAACGATTCCCGCAAGACTTCGAAAAAAGTTCAAAATAGAAGAAGGGACACACTTGACAGTCCTTGAAACCTCAGAAGGAATCCTCTATAAACCCAAAAAAGCTCTTTAAGACGACCTGATTGGGTCAGGGGCACCATACGCTACTGTTGAAGAAATGAAAAAGGAATTGGATAAGCTAAGGGAAGAAGACACCTAAATCGAACATCGAAAGGATTTAAGTTACCCTCTTGGGACTACTGCGAAAAACGGTTCGGGCCCCATTTCTGTCGTTGCATAAATGGCTAAGGCTATTGCCCAGAATACGTCGTCATGTGTACCTTGTGGGTGGTGGTAGCCTATGGTGCCGTCTTTGTGTAGGCTGTAGCGTTCCACGTTTAGTTCTGTGCAGATTTCGCCCCGATAAGGGCGTTCCCAATGCAGCAGGGGGTAGTAGAATTGTTGGTTTGCCATGCGCTGCTTGAGCAGGCTTGCCATTTCGCTTTTGCGGGGCACGCTAAAGTTTACGCCTTCAGCGTTGCGTATGCCCGCCTTTTCCATGTCGGCTATGAAGCTTGGGCCTTCCCTTGTGAAGTCTATTCGGATTTTTTCGAAGCCGTGCCATCGGTCCTGTACTGTCTTTAGGTAGCCTAGGACGGTTGCGTAGATGGTGGGTTGGGGGAAGAGTTTGAGGTGACGCAGAAACAGCCGCCCATCCACCCGTTCCACGATGGCGAGGGCGGTGTAGTCGCGAGTCTGCGCTAAATCCAGCCCAACGAAGAATTCGCCTCGATGCTCAGATTCAGGGTTAAACTCTTGAAGGTCATGTCCGCATGTTGCCTTTGTGCCGATGCAGCTAGCGATCAGACTTTGGGTTAACCATACGTCTTGATCTTCTGCCCATTCAGCTTCCATTTCTCTGCGCCAGCGAATGGGGTCGTCGCCCATTTGGGTGCGGATTTTCTGGATTATAGCAGGTTTTAACGGTCCGTTCGGTTCCGTCGCCTGCTCGACGGTGACGTGGCTGGTTTTGTAGTCAGCGAAGTCTTTGTGCGTGAACATTTTGTAGAAGACGCTGTCGGTGTGCCAAGGTGTGCTGGTGCAGACGAATTTGCCGTCTGTTGTGCCGAGTGTGTAGAGAATGGCGTCGTAGAGTTCTTGGTCGTTTGCAACGAAGTTGAATTCATCAGCGTACACCACGTGAAGAGTGGGTCCGCGGATGGTTTCGGGGTTGTTTGGGAAGGCTTCGATTATGCTGCCGTTTGTGAAGCGTATTTGAGTACGTTGAGGGCTAAAAACTAGTCGCCGGGGGAGCTTGTGGGAGAGTGACCCTATTCGTGAGAGAATTCGTTTGGTTTGGCGGTAAGATGGACCAACGATGCCGATGGCACTGTCAGGATGAGTGATTGCGTACCAGAGTAGAAGGGCGGCGACTATGAAGCTTTTGCCACTCTGGCGACTCCACCGTGCAGCAGTAAACTGGTTCTCAACAAATAGTTTGATGAATTCTTCTTGGTAGGTATAGGGCTTGAAACCCAAGATTTCCCTGCAGAAATCAACTGGGTTGGCGCTGATTTCTTCGGCTTTCTCCAGTGCTAACCCTTCGGCTAGCAGGTCACTGCTCTGGAGTTTTTGCCAGTGGGGAAGGAACTGGTTGGGGCGCATGGTTCTTGCTTTCAAGGAGCGCGGCATATTTTGCCTCCATATCGTTGAGTTTGGCTTCGACTTCCCGGTAGTTGAGGTAATCTGATAGGATGTCTTTGTAGGCGCGGGCGAGTGTGGCGACGACTTGAAGGCGCTGGACTTCCACCTTACTTAAGCCCGGGGCTGAGGCGGCTTCGAGTGCACCCGCTAGTTTCTTGAGGGTTTCCTCTACGCTGGGCAGCTCTGCAGGCAAGGGTAAGGCGGCTTTTGTGACGTAATTGGCTGCGGTCGCTAATATTCCGAGGCGTTGGCATTTGATGAGGATTGCAGTGGGGGTTTTTCTGAGCGTTTGGGCTATTAGGTCTATGGGGGTTTGGGCCTCTATGAGTTTTTTGAGCTGGGCCTCTTCTTCAACTGTCCAAGGTAAGCCTCTAGTCATAATCAAGACCTCTACTGATTGAAAGGTAACGGTTGCTTTAGAATATTTTTGCGATTCAAAAAGCATTATTGTAAAAGCATTATTCAGTAATACATTCAAAGTCAAAAAAAGTAAGGGAGGGGAGGTTTATGGGACGATATAGTTGAAGGCGGTTTCGGTTATGGCGTCGTTTTGGTAGGTGCCTTTCCATTCGATGGTAACTTGGTTTGCGGTGTCAGTGTACACGGCGCTGATCGTGTAGGTTGGGTCTACGACAACGGGGTTGGTGATTGTTACGTTCCAGTTCCCAGCTGTGTAGATGTAGGTTTCTGAGCCTACAAGGCCAGTTTCCTGTCTTCCGCCTGCCCATGTTAGGTTCTCTGTTAAGGATGCGATGTCTGTGTGGTTGGCTGCGATGTGCTGCATGGCTGCGTCTCTGGCGGTTTGTTGGGTGGGGACTTCAGGGGTCGGGGTGGGTGTGGGAGTCGGTGAAGGCTGGTTAACCATCGTGTTGTATCCGAGGTATACACCCGCAACTACGATTATGATTACGATTACTGCCACTGCTGCGGTTAGGGATTTTTTCATTTTTTCACCCTTATCTACAGAGTTAAGCGGATTAACTATATAGCGTTTTTCTGTCTACCGCTTGTCTGCCAAGTTTATGACCCCGTTTGCTTCTCCACAGGGGCAGTATACGGAAGCATCACCCAAACACAGTTCCACGGCCACCTCTTTTCCGCGGTTTGACATCGCCCACATCTTCCCGAGACTGCGTTACTCTTATATGACTATGCAGAGTTCCTTGAAAAGAAGACCAGTATGAACATTGGAACAGTCAACATAGAGGGGCGGTTTGTTCTTGCACCCATGGCAGCCGTAAACTGCACCGCGTTTAGATTACTCTGCAAAGAAAACAAAGCGGGCTTAATCTACACTCAGATGATAGACACAGACCTCTTGAGGGACAGAAGCAGAAGCGACATAAAAGAAATCCTAAACATCCAAGACGCCGAACGCCCCGTAAGTGTCCAGCTAATCGGCAACGACGAAAACGCCCTAACAGAAAGCGTCAAACTCGTCGAAGAATTCGCCGACATAGTTGACCTCAACGTGGGTTGTAGCGAAAAAGAGTTTCTTGAAAAAGGCTACGGCGCCTACTTGCTCTCTGACCCCACGCGGCTGGAACGTATTGTGCGAAGGATGGTTGATGCTACTGAGAAGCCAGTTACGGTTAAGATGCGTATCGGGGTGGAGAACCAGAAAATCATCGGCGTCAAAGTAGCCCAAAGCCTAGAAAGCGCAGGTATAGCAGCTCTTTGCGTCCATGGCCGAACCGCTGACCAGAAACTCGCGGGGAAAGTAAACTGGACCAGCATAAAGCAAATCAAAGAAAAACTCGCCATACCCGTGATCGCTAACGGTGACGTAAAAAGGCACGCGGATGGTCTTAGCCTTTTGGAGAAAACGGGATGCGACTTGGTTATGGTTGGCAGAGGCGCCCGAGACCGCCCTTGGATATTTGACCCGACAAAAGCAACCATGGGCAATCGAGGCATAAAGGCGCAGATACTGCGTTTCATCGAGTTATACCGCGAGTATGAAAGGCGGGGTTCAGCTCAAGAAGTCAGAGAACACGTGTTTTGGATGCTTAAAGACTTCAAAACAGAGCAGAACACGCGGAAAGTTCAAGAGTTAAGGTCGATAGGCGCGGTAGAAGACTTCGTTCGAGCCTTAGAGTAGTTGAGGTCTAAAGCACCTCCTTTGAGGTTTATGGGATTCTTATCGGTAAGAGATGCAATCACGCGACGTCTCTGCGCAGAGGCCCCCTCCCTTATTTAAAGGACAATGGTGCGGTAGTCTTTTTCTAAACCTTAATAACCGCCCAAAAGCAACCTTTCGCAACAGAGGGAGGAAGACCCTATGCACATACATGAATTCCAAGAAATGATGAAACAACTCTACTACACACGCGACAGCCAACGCGGCAAAACAGGCACCTTCAACTGGCTAGTCGATGAAGTAGAAGAATTAGGTGCTGAGCTTAAGGGCAGCGACCGAGAAGCCACCGAAAAAGAATTCGCCGACGTCCTCGCCTGGCTAGCATCGCTAGCCAACATCATGGGCATCGACCTCGAAAAAGCCGCCTTAGCCAAGTACCCCCACAAATGCCCCAAATGCCAAAGTTCGCCCTGCGCCTGCACATTTTAGCCCAGACGCTTCTGCCCCAAACCTGTTTTGAGCCAGATGTAGCGGTTGGTGCCCCTGCGCTCCACAGTGCCCTCAGATTTTAGCAGACGCAGATGGTACATGACGACATTGTAGTGTAGGTTGGATTGTTTGGCAAGTTTAGAGGCGCTGTGGGGTTCCGCGTCTAGGAGGGTTAGGATTTTGGTTCGGGCAGAGAGTCCGCTTTTGACGTTTCGGATGTTTTTGAGACAGGCGTTGGGGTGCCAGGTTTGCTTGATGTGGAGCCCCCGATAGGATATGGGGTGGTTGCCCTTGAAAAGCTTTAAGCTACTTGAAGTCAAAAAGCGTGGCTTGCTTGGGCTTCTTGTTATCAAACATCAACGCCAACTCCTCTTTGATGAGGTCCATGCGCTGCGTATAGTAGTTGGGTAAGCCGTATTTGTCGACCAGTTGCTGCGCCGCCACCAGGTATTTTTCGATGCCGCCGCGGTAAACCGTCAACGTCAAAGCACCACCACAGGAACACTTGCCACTCAGAGGCAGGCGACGGAATTTTTTGTTACAGGCTTTACAGCGGAACCCCTGCGTAGAGAAAGCGCGCATGTTGCCAGCGATGTCACGCATAAAATGGGTGTTGAGCACTTTGAGCGCCACGCGGCGTGCGTCTACGGCGTCGATTCTCTCTCCGAGTTCGAGTTGCATGTGGAGTTTGTCTATCATGGATTTGAATTCTTTGTAGCTGCTGTTGGCGTTGCCGAGGTTGATGTTAGTGCACGGCGTGGTGAATTGGAAGCCCTCGAATTGCCCGTCAGTGCCCAATCGGTGGCTAATGGTGTCCATGAATGCGCTAACCGTTCGCGCCTCGCCTTTCACAAGCGTTTGGTGGTAGAATTCAAGCGGATATGTGCTGCTTACGTCGAAGTCGTGGGCTTGGCGCTGTACTTCTTTGGTGTTGCAGAAGGGTATGAGTAGGATTGGGGCGTCCATGATGCCGCCTATCTGCGCAGGCAAGTAGACCCGCGAAAAGTTTAGGAGTGTGTCAAGAGCAAGCATGATGGCGTCTTCGTCGCCGTCACAGTCGCGGCGTTTAGCAGAGTGCCAAACTGAGTGCGCGTAGATAACGTTGCGGTCGGTGTAGCCGACGATTCTGCCCAATATGCATGCACATGTGTGCGGTGCAAGTCCAAAGATGAGATGCCCTACCAAGTCCTCTGTTTTCTTAACGTTGTAGTAGGGTTGCTGTTTGTAGACGCGGACAAGCAAGTCGTCGATGAAGGCGGCTATTTGCACAAAGTATTCTCCCGCTTTCCAAGGGATGACGACGTCTTGGATTTTGAGTTCGCAGACCTGATTGGGGTCAGTCAGCGGGAGGCCGTGGGTGTCGGCGTGGTAACCCATCTGATGCATCTTCTCAATGGATACACCGATTTCGGCGGGGGTTATGTGAGTGAGCGGTGCGTTGGTTGCGTCGAAGCGTATGGTGCCATCCTTGTAAACGGATAAGCCGTACTTGGCGCGCAGGATGCCTTTTTCGACGATTTCAGGCGTCTTGTCGGCGTTTGTTAAGCCCTTAACTCCCCGCAGCATCTTAGGCGGCGGCAACCCCAAAGTCGCACAGGCATTGTCGATGAGTTCTTTAAAGTTAACGGGTTGACGCTGGTACTTTATGGCTTCGGCTCTGCAGGTTCCACAGTAGCCCTCTTTGAGGCTTCGACCACAGCGGGGACAAAACTGCTCAGCCACGGTGGCGACTCCGCAGGTGTCGCAACGGATTTTGCGGGTGTAGGTTTTGCAGTTGGGGCACTTGCGCTTCACCATCTCCACGAAAACCGCGTTCTTTTTAGCGGCTTCAAGAAGGTCGCGGTGGCTGCCGCCTGCCAAGCTGACTGGAAACAGGACGTGGACGTTGGGTTTCATTTCGCGGTGTTTGGCTTTTTCGGGTCTACCCATGCGTCCGCCGACGTAGGTGGGCGCTTTATCCTTGACTTGCACACCACTAAGCATGCTTAGCAACTCAAGCACGGACTGCGCTTGCAAAGGTTCAGTAAACCTCGGAGTGCCATAACCCAACGTGAATGCTAACGCGGCTGCGTCCTCGCCTAAAAGGGTGATTTTGCCGTTTTGATTTTTGTGGGGTGCAAAGATTTTTCGCAACGCTTTAACGGTGTCCTCGTTGCAGTCGCCTACGATTTTTTTGGCAACCCCATCTTCGACGCTGACTTCGCAGGTTGATAGCCACTTGCGTAGCGCCTCCACTTCCTGCACTGAAGGCAAGTTAGTCCAATAGAAGGTACAGTTGGGCGCTAGCGGTACACCTAAAGTTTGGCTGAGTGTGATGGCTTCTTTTGTTGTGGGCTTGCATTGGAAAGGGTTGTTAACGAAAGCTTCGAGTTTTTCAGCGGGAACCTTGGAGGCGTCGGCTGCTTTGCAGAAGTTGCCTTCGAAGCGTTCGAGGACTGCGTTTTGGAGGTCTTTGCTCCACCACTCCTCCACATACCCCGACGGCGGCAAGGCTTTATTGCTGTATAGGAAGTCGCCGAAGTCGATTAGCATGTCGCCTAAGAAGAGGATTTTCTGAATTTTGCCCTTAACGTCAGGATAATTTTCCAACGAAACTCGAACCACTGACCCATCCTTGAGCAGTACCACAGGCTTTTCGATGCTGTCCACGGGCATAGTGACCCCACCTTTGCCGGGTAACTCGAGGCGCATCTGGGTGCCTGCAGCTAGGAAGCCTTCAACCACAAGCATCGTCGCAGGATGGATGCCCACAGCGGAGAGCCCTGTGTTACGTGAGCGGCCGTATCGGAGTCGGAAGCCGCCTCGTGTGGAGGGAAACGCAAAGATGGGTCGCCCCGCGATTACGTCGTCCATGAAGCCGCCTGATTTTTTCTCGGATTTTTTCTTGAAAGTTTTAAGCCAATCCCATTCATGAAAACCAATCTTATCCACGATGACGTAGACTTTCTGAGCGCGCCCCACGATACCATCGTTTATAACACGCAAGGCGCCGCCTCGCACACGATTCGTTTCCACGCGTTCCAAGTTGCGGTAAGAGGAAACCTCAACAGGGTCTGATTCGGTACCCGTGCATTCGACTGGAACCAAGTTGAGAGCTTTGCGGAGTTCTTCATCAGGTATGTGGTATTGGAAGCGCCCCACCGAGCGCTCATAGAGTCGAAGTTCCTCGATAAAGCGGGAGATTTCTTCCTCAGTCGGTTTGTAGACATCTAAACCCAGTTCTCGTCGGACATAGTCCCCGACCACCAACGTCAAGGCCTGATCGGTGCCACCAGCGGAGCGGATGGGCCCAGCGAAGTAAATCGCCAAGTAACGACTCTGATCCGCGTTCTTCTTAATCTTCACCTGCGCAATGCCCTGAATCGGGGCAGCAGTTAAACCTTCAGTGAAAATCGCCAACGCCGTTCGAATGGCTTGCTCGGCTAGCTTTTCAGGTTCCCGATCCTCGTCAGTTTGGGCGAATTTGCCCTGCGCGATTTCTTTAGCAGCATAGAAAGCGATTTCTTCTCGAGGCATCTTTGCGCTTAACTCGCGGATGCTTTGGGCGACGCCTGGCGGACCAACCAAGCCCTCCACCAAGTCCGCGATGTCTTGGGCGATTTTGCATTCAGTTTTGAGCTCGGGGTCTAAGCCAAGCGATCTAGCGCGGTCGCTTATCTGGTAGAGACGCTTAAGCTCCTCTTCCATGGTTTCGACGTAGTTTCGGTAGCCGTTGCTGATGCCCTTGTTAATGTTCAAAGCAGACGCTCACAGCCCAACATTATACACTGATAGGTATTTTGGGCTTTCGAAAACAAAACAGAAACGTTCAGAGAAAACTTAGGGCTTGCGTTTGATGGCGCTGATTATCTGTGATATGCGTTCGTTAGCGTCGCTTGATTCTGTGATGTTGCCTGTGACGATGATGTCTGCACCCGCCGAAGTGGCAGCTAACGCCTGCTCTTTGGTTTTGATACCCCCGCCAACAATTAGGGTTGCATTGATGGCACTTTTGACGGCACGAATCATCTCAGGGGGCACGGGGGTTGCTGCGCCTGAGCCGCCTTCGAGGTAAATGAAGCGCATACCAAGGTACTGTCCCGCCAACGCATGCGCCACGGCTAGCTCAGGGTTGCTGTAGGGCACGGGTATGGCTTTGCCGACTTTGCCGGCCATGCCGCCGTCTCCGACGATGACGTAACCCATGGAGAGAGGTTCGATTTGGAATTTTTTGATGTAGGGTGCGCCTAGGATTTGGGCGCCCATGAGGAAGTAGGGATCGGCTGAGTTAAGCATGGACATGAACCATATGGCGTCAGCGTGGCTGCTTATGCCGTTGACGTTGCCTGGAAAAAGGATAGTTGGGATATCAACCGCAGCCTTAATTGCAACAACCACGTCGTCGAGGTGCTGGTGGGAAGCAACCGTTGAGCCCCCAATCATTATGGCGGCTGTTCCGCTGTTCTTGGAGCTCTCTGCGACTTTGGCGGCTCCTTTGGCGGTGACCTTTTCGGGGTCGATAAGCGTCATATGAATTGAGCCATCGGCTTTGATCTTGTCTAGCAAGTACCGTTCAATTGGCCCAACCATTCTAATCCTTCAGCTACTCTAGTGATTTTGTTGCTGGAGTTCGTTTCTGGTTACCGTAGACACGGTCAGTTAACATGCAGTAAACATCCACTTCGCCCTGCGCGGATTTGATGGTGAATTCCTCTTTCAACCCGCAGCTACTGCACTGTGCAACAGATCGCCCGCCTTCTTCTCGATAAATCTCTACGCGGACGGTTTCTTTGCCGCATCTAGGGCAAGAGAAGAATTTCGGCAACTTCTTCTTTGGAATGTGAACAACTTTTTTCCTTCTTCGCCCCATAAGCAATCCTTCATGTATTTTGGTGTTGCATTATTATTTATGCTTGTCCTTAAATACTTGCCTACTAAAGATTTGACTTAGAGGCTGCGTGAAAAAACCCGTTGAAACTAACATCTGCTGCACTGGAAATGGATTTCTCTGAAGTAAAAACAAGAATCGTACGCTTCATAAAAGAATACGTAGACAACGCGGGCGCCAAAGGCATCGTCTTGGGCTTGTCGGGAGGAGTGGACAGCGCAACCACCGCCGCCCTATGCAGCCAAGCCATCGGAGGCCAAAACGTTCTTGCGTTGCTTTTGCCCGAGAAAGAAACCTTCAAACAACAAGACATCGACGACGCCAACACCATCGCAGAACAGTTCCAACTCCAAACCCAACTCTGCGACATGACCCAAGCATTAGACGGCATCTACAAAGGCATCCCCACATTCAACCCCGCTGACAGGCTCTACAAGGGAAACATCAAAGCCAGAACCCGCATGATCTTTCTCTACTACTACGCCAACCAGCAAACCCGCATCGTCTGCGGCACATCAGACAAATCCGAAACCATGATGGGCTACTTCACCAAATGGGGAGACGCAGCAGCAGACATAGCCCCAATAATCGACCTCTACAAAACACAAGTGCGCAAGCTAGCCCTGCATCTGGGGATACCAAAAGAGTTAGCCCTAAAACCGTCCACGCCTGCGTTGTGGCCAAACCAGCTAGCCGAATCTGAACTTGAAATCAAATACGAAACGCTCGACCTAATCCTGTTTGGGCTGGAGCGGTTTATGACTCCACAGGAAATCGCCGAACAGCTAGCCATCGACCAAGCCATAGTTGAAAGAGTGAAAACCCGCTGGCTAGCAAACGAACATAAACGCCGTTTGCCCCTGCCGCCTAAGCTGGGGTTCCGCACAGTGGGAAACGATTTCAGACTCCCCAAACACACCTACTAAGTGACAAGCCATGAAAAACAAACTTAAACTCGCTTTGTGCCAAATCAGCAGCAAACGTGAAGACAAAACAGCCAACCTCCAAAAGATAGAAGAGCTAACCCTCAAAGCCAAAGGGCAGGGGGCGGATTTGGCGGTTTTCCCCGAGATGTGCCTCACGGGGTATGTGCTTCTCGATCAGGTGTACGAGCTAGCTGAACCGATCCCTGGACCCTCAACAAAGCAGGTTGAGGCGCTAGCTAAGAAGACGGGTATGCACATCATTTTTGGGATGCCTGAACTCAGCGAGAAGACGCAAGCAACTGTTTACAACACTGCGGTGCTGGTCGGCCCAAAAGGCTTCGTTGGCAAGTACCGAAAGATGTATCTGCCTACTCACAGCGTTTTTGAAGAGAAACGTTACTTTCGTCCAGGCTACGAGCCAGCCGCCTTCCAAACAGAAATTGGCAACATCGGGCTGACGATTTGCTACGACGTTTTCTTCCCCGAAGTGTTCCGCATGCCCAGACTGATTGGGGCGCAGTTGATAGTTTGCATTTCTGCCTCACCAGCGGTTCGCAGGAGCTACTTTGAAGTCTTAACAGCCGCCCGAGCAATCGAAAACACCTGCTACCTCGCCTACGTTAACCTTGCAGGGGTGCAGGATGGTTTGCAGTTCTGGGGAGGCAGCCGCCTTGTAAGCCCAACAGGTGACGTTTTAGCCAAAGCCAAGTACGATGTGGAGGATTTTGTAGTCTGTGAAGCAGATTTTGGCGATTTGCGTACGGCGGAAACGTTTATTCCCACGTTGCGGGATCTGCGGCCGGAGTTGTTTGAGAAGCTTAGGCAGCTTTCGGAGCAAATCTGATTTAGCCTGTAAGCGGCATGTTTGAAGGGTACATCACAGGTGCATCACAGAGTGGTGATATCATGTGATTTTGGGTGAAATCACGGTGATTTAGGCGTGATTGGGTGATGTCACGACGGTTTTTGTGGGGTATCACACGTGAGATTGGATGTGGGAAAGTGTGGATTGAGCTTGGAAAAGTGTGTTTTAATTTAGCTGGAGATGTTAAAAGGGGCGGGTTTGTGGTTTTGGGGTGTTTGCAAAAGTGCATTTTTTGTGTAAAGTTGAGGCGTTTTGGCTGAAAAAATTACCGAGGATTTATCCTTTTTTATGTTAACTGTACTAAATCAGGCGCTAAATTGGTTTATTGGCTAATAAACAAGCGTTTTATGGAAATAACGGCAGGTTTAGCCATATTTTTGTTGGCATGTTTGGGTTTTGGGGGCGGAGAAAGGATAAAAACAAGAGTTTGTATACAAAACTGTATCCATTCAGCATATGGGAGAAACGAGCAGTTTGAAGCTAAAAGACGGAGTAACAGCATGGTTAAACGGGGCATTAAACGACCCCATTGTAGAAATACTGGCTAAAAACAGTCAATTAACAAAAACACAACTTGAAACGCTACTTATTGACGTTTTATCTGAAAATTTATCAGGCAAACAGTTAAAGTACGACGATAAAGCCGCATTACGCCTAACAAGGTCTAAAATAAGTCGCGGAAGCTTTAATAGGACTTTAAAACAGTCCCGCGAAAACGTCATTCGATCCATATATACAGTGCTTTTGTTAGGATATTTGGGTGTTTTTGAGAGCACAACTCTCGACCCGTACCTCGAAATAGCCAATAAACTGCACCAATACGTCGAAGCACACCAGGATCTACCTAGCAAGGAAGAGGAACTAAAAGACCATCAAAAAGTCATAGAAATCATCAGAAATGAGCTAGAAACGAGCCTAAAACGCCTTTCTAGCCCCTCTGCAGAGCCCTTGTGACGTCACAAATCACACTTTTTACGTCACTTTTTTGCATTTTTGAGGAAGTAAAATAACCCATTCTATAAGGCCCATATTCATGCCTTAATTCACAAAATAAGCCTAAATATCAGCTTTTTTAGCCATGGACAAGCAGATATTTTTGGCTCCCGTGATTAGCTGTGATGTGTGATATCATATTTAGCATGTGATTACATCACCGATAACCTTAAAAGTCCATGGAGAATACTGTGATGTGTGATGCAACCGCAAAAATCACGGATGTCACGGTTGAGTCACAAGCAAATCACGGAGAGAACACATCACGGTTGACCTCACAATCGTAGCCATCTTAGGCATATTGATAGCCGTCACAGCATTAGCAGGCTATGAGTACATCAAACAAATACGCCTAGCACACAAAGAGTACCTAAAAGCCAAAGATTTCATCGAAGACATCGTTTTGAGTTTTGACCGTGAACTAAAACGCCAATCAGCAAAGTTCGACACCATGGTATCCAAAGTCGAAGGCAGCTACAGCACCGCAGATGTCAGCTACCGAAAAGCCGAAAGCGTCGAAAACAAAATCGAACCCCTCCAATACCAAGTAGAATCGCTAGCCGAATCTTACCAAGCCCTCTCGGCGACAATCAACCAAAACCTATCCGAATCCACCCAAAACAGCACCACAATACTATCTGGACTCACAGGGCTGGAAGCTAAACTCAAAGACATAGAAGCCAACCAAGAAGCACTCAAAACCCGCATAGCCACCTTTGAAGAGCAGATGCAGAAGCTAGCCGCCGCCCCGCCTGTGCAAGTCGAAGCCAAAGAAATTGTGCTACCACCCATCCCCATCAAACGCGACAAAGCCCTCGCCGCCCTAACAGACACGGAGATCCAAGTCTTAGAGATGCTCTCAAAAGAAGGCCCCAAGACCGCTCCAGAAATCAAAGAGCGGGTTCACCTCAGCAGGGAGCACACGGCGCGGTTGATGAAGAAGCTCTACGAGGACGGGTACTTGGAGCGTGAAGCAGGCAAGATTCCATTCCGCTACAGCATCAAGAAGGAGATGGAAGCGCTGCTGCAGAAGGCTGAAGGCCCCGCAGCCAGCTGACTAAAATCAAGGATTTCACAAATTCGATTCATTGTGAAGGGTTGTGAAGTCTATTTTATGATGCGTTGTTTTATGGCTGGAGAGATGTTTGGGGCGGTTTTATACTTGAGGTTGTTTGAGGTTCCTGTGCGGAGCAGTATGCCTTTTGCGGCCATTCGAGAGAGGTAAGTGGATATGGTGCTGAGGCTGACGGGTTCTTTAAGTTCCTGCTCATACACCGACTGAATATCTTTTGAAGAGAACCAGATGAGGGGGAAATTTTTCTGGATAACAAGCTGTACCTTCTCTAAACGTGACAGCCCACGGTTAGGCATGGTTTGTGCTGTGCCGGCAATTGGTCCTTCATTAGGTGCACCACCTAGCAACTCGACTAAATCAAGCAGCCGCAGAGCTTTATCGCGGGTCACTTGACCCTCAAAAGCGATAGTGTATCGATTCCCATCGCTATCGAAGAGCTCTACACGTATTTTGCGAGCCGGCAAACTGTACACCTATAGGTTGTTCACAAGCTTTACACTTCACAGCTTATAACTGTGATGGTGAAACACGTCAACAAAAAAATCCGAAATAGAGCTTTAATTTGTTAAATCGGTTGTTTTTTGCTTTTTTATGGAATAACCAGCTTCACAAATAAATTAATCTGTTAAAAATGCTTCTTTAAGGTTTGGTTCTGGTTTTCCAGTAGAAGTCAAGGGGTGCCTTTTTCACTGTTAACTGACAGAATTAGGCTAATTTAGCAAAATCGGAGGCTGATAAAGCGGCAGATTTAGTGCTATTTCACATGTATTCACAGTTTTGTGAATGTGAAGTGAAAGCAAACTTGGCAGCAAAAAACTAGTTGAAAAATCGTTGAAGAATATCAATCCAGCTAAGATTTAAAATGCGAGCTAAACTGTCATTTTATGTTGTTTTTCCATGGATTTTGACTTTAACAGACACCCCTATGTTTCCAGTCGAGCATTTTGAGGGAAAAAAGATTCTGGAAAAGGCTGGAAAAAGATTTGCAGAGAGTTAGTTTAATTTCTTGGATAGCAATCATTAATATATAAAAATTCAATTTACCACTCAGAGTATAATTATTTTATATAGTAAATATAGGTTGTAAGTTATTGAAGCCTGTTTTTCCAGTAGAAATCTACGGGTGTGTGTTTTTCTTGTTTTACTTGATTGTTATCGTTTTTTTCACTCTGTTTTTAAGATAGTTGTGCGCTCAAACCACTTTTTTAGACTGTATCCTTTATCTGTTCCACTCGAAATAACGGTTGTACCTCTGAAAGGGAGAGCGAGGGCAAAATGGCAAATTCCAACGTGTTAGATGATGTATTCGACAACTTCGTCAAGGGAGCAAAACTTTTCAAAGACCGCGAAGTGCTCCGACACGACTACCTGCCAGATCGACTTCCACATCGAGAAGACCAAATCCGCCTACTCGGTTCAACCGTCGCCCCGGTTCTAAGAGACGCTCGTTGCTCAAACATCTTTATCTACGGTAAAACAGGCACAGGGAAAACAGCTGTCGCAAAATATGTCCTGAGCCACCTTGAGTCAAAAGCTAAAGAGTACGGAGCCCAAGTCAAGTTCTGTTACATAAACTGCCGCATGACTGGCTCAGAATACCGTGTTTTTGCGGCGTTGAGTCAAAGTGTAGGTTTAAGCATCCCCTTCACTGGTCTCTCTGTAGGCGAGGTTTTTGATCGGTTCCGAACGGGTTTAGATCAGTCTCGCATAATCTTCATAATCGTACTCGACGAAGTGGATGCTCTCATTAAGGACAAAGGGGACGCGTTTATGTACGAACTTACCCGCATAAACGAAACCCTCCACAAAAGTAAAGTCTCCATAATCGGCATATCCAACGACCTGCGTCTCAAAGAATTCCTCGACCCACGCGTTTTCAGTTCGCTAAGCGAGGAAGAGTTGGTTTTTCGACCCTACGACGCAGCTGAACTCCGCAATATACTGCTTGAACGCTCCAAACTGGCCTTCCAAGATGGGGTGCTCTCAGATTCTGCTTTAAGCATCTCTTCAGCGTTGGCTGCTGCGGAACACGGCGACGCAAGACGCGCTCTGGATTTGCTGCGGGTTGCTGGAGAAGTCGCTGAACGGCAAGGCGCCAAAGCAATCACAGAGGAACATGTACGCCAAGCTGAGAAACACATCGAGCACAACCGCGTCATAGAAGCCCTCAAAAACCTCACCCTTCACTCCAAACTAGTGCTCCTAAGCGTCTATCACCTCAACAAGTCTAGCGCTACCACAGGGGAAATCTACGACGTCTACAATGAACTCTGCGGCGAAATGGGCGCGGGGCTGCTCACTCAGAGGCGTTTGGGTTCTTTGGTTAACGAGTTGGATTCCATGGGTTTGGTGAACGCTAAAGTTGTCAGCATGGGCAGATATGGCAGAACCAAAAAGATTCGCCTCGAAATCAGCCGCGGTTTAATTCGCGATGTCTTGGGCAGTGAGAGCCGCTTTAGCCAGATAATGACTTATCAGCCAAAAGCGTTACACAAAGGCGACAATTAGGGCTCCATGAAATTGAGCACGGTTATCTCCATTGTCTGGAGGTTTACCACAGGTACCTTGCCAGGTGTGGGAACCAACCCCAACTTTTCCATGTACTCGGTTTGTTCTTGCCAGCCTCCCGAATTAACCACCAGCACTCCCCGGTAGTTGCAGAAACCCAACACGTGAATGTGGCCTGCGTGGAATATGTCTGGAACCCTGTCGACGACTAAGTAGTCGCGGTTCTCTGGGGATAGCATGGTTTTGCCGCCATACATGGGTGCTAGGTGGCGACATTGCATAAGCAGCCGCATCGACTTTTCAGGGTGTTCATTAACCATTCCTGGAACAACCCCGATTATATCGTTCAAGCTTACGCCATGGTACATCAAGACCTCGACGCCATGCAAGCTGAGGTAGCAAGGGCTGCCGACGGAGTGAATGTTCTTTTTACCCTGAATCGCAGCTAGGTATCCTTCTGGGATGGCGGGTTGTGGTTGAGATTTGCGTGCAGCGTCATGGTTGCCTGGTGAGAGCACGATTTCGATGTAGTCTGGGATTTTCTCAAGGTACTTAGCGGCAAAGTTGTATTGTTTGTGTACGTCGCGGATGGTTAACTCGGTTTGCTGCCCCGGGTAGATGCCGACGCCGTCCACGATGTCGCCTGCGATTAGGAGGTATTTTACGCGGCCAGCGATTTCCCGCTCTTGGGGGGTGCCCCATTTTCCGCGGAGCCACATGATGAAGCGTTTGAAGGCTTCTTTGGTGAATTTTGTGCTGCCGACATGTATGTCTGAGGTTAACACGGCATAGACGGGTTCCTGTGCGCGCTGGGGCATTTTTCTGCCGACTTCAGGCAAAATGATGTCTTCGGCCATAAGCAAGTTGCTTCGGGTTTTGATGACGGCGGCGCAGAAAACAGTGTCAGGCAAAAGCATAAGCGCCTTCTTTTTGACTTCTTCAAGTGCCTTCTGCGGGATGAGGATGGTTGCGCTGCCATGTAGGTCTTCCACTGAGAGGATGATGTTGTTTTTTGAGTCGCGTTTCTCGGTTAGCATGCAGATGACTTTGAGTTTTGTTTTAGGCTGCGATTTGAGGGCTTCAACCAGTGGGGTGGCTGCTTTAACATCCATGCGCTGACGGAGCAGTTTTTCGATACGTTTGAAGCGGTCCTGAAAAAGCCCCACGTACTCGTCGAGGGTGCCGTTGGAGGTTAGTTTGCCTGTGGAGTCTTCTATGATTTTGAGTTCTGAGGGTATATCTTTGGCGTAAGGGTAGAAGGTGTCTGTGGCCGTGATTTCTGGTTGATAGGTCTGCTCAAAGGCGGGTTCAATATAGCTTGGCGTCTGCACCACTCTGGGTGGATGCGTTTGCTCAACCACGATTGGTTCAACTGCTACAGCCGCCTGTTGCATAACTTCCTCCAAGAAGGCTTTCTCGATAAACATGGGTTTTTCCTGCAGCGACGACATCCGCTCCAACGCCAAATTCATTACCGTAACGGGGTCGCTGGTTTGAGCGTTTTGGATGAGGTACTCGAAGGCTTCGCTGCTTAGCTGGTACCCTGCAGCGATGGTTGCCTCGATGGCTTGCTGAAGCTTTTCCTCTGCGCTCATCTATGTTCTGCCCGTGGCTAGCTGTGTTTGATGTTAGGCTGTATTGTGTTTGGGATTATTTACTGTTTCTCGTTAACCCTCTAAGGCGTTAGGGATGGTGTTTTGTGGTTGATTGCATTTTGGAGGTAAAAACATATCAGGTTTGAGGCAATTTATATAAGCCCTCAAATGTTTAGATGAATTGTAACGGTGTTCTCTGTGAGTGTTACACGAAAGATTCAGCAAACGCCAACAGGCACCTTCTTTGTCTGTCTGCCCCGTGAATGGGCAAACGAAAACTTACTCCAGAAAGGCAGCGAAATTAAACTGGAAATCACAAGCGACGGCAAACTGCTTGTAGACGCCAAAGCAGATGTTGAACCTCAACCTAAAGAAATCTCTCTAACTGTCGGTCCCTTTTTGAGCCGTGAAATTATCGGCCGTTACTTGCTCGGCTACGACATAATAAAAATCGAAGCCAAGAACCGTATAGACTCAAACGTTCGCAACTTGGTGAAATCGACGGCTAATTCTTTGGCGGGGTTGATGATTGTTGAGGAAACGACGTCGATGATGACGCTTCAATGTTTGATGCAGCAGCCCTTTACGTCGCCAGCCAAGATTTTACAGCGCAACCAAGCCAGCGCAGCACGCATGATCCGCGACGCTGCAACGTCTTTTGTTAACTTGGATATGGACTTAGCTAAAAACGTCATTGAACGTGATGTGGAAAACAACAAATTTTACTTTTTACTGGTCAGAATCCTCCGCACAATTCTGCAGAATCCTCGGTTGAGCGAAAAGCTCGCAATTTCCCCGATTGAATGCTTGGACTACCGTTTAGCTGCGGGTTTCATAGAGGGCATCGGCGACGCCTGCGTCCAGATGGCGTCCAGCACACTCGAGTTGGATGGAAACAAACTTTCCGCTGACCTAAGAAAACTCCTCTTGGAACTGCAGGGCGCATGCTGTGAGGCTAACGATCAAGCCTTCAAAGCTTTCCAGAGCAAGGATATGGAGCTAGCTGAGAACGTTCGAAACCAAAGAGTCAAAATCGAGGACGCCTGCTCCAAGATTGAGGAAGCAGCTAAGGATTCGTCGGTGGATTTGATGCCTCAGATTTTGGCTGCGGTGTCTTTTCTGCGGCAGATTTATGAGCGCAGCGTCGACATGTCAGACCTCGTCGTCTAATCAAGTCAAGCAAAGTCTTTGCAAGTGTTTCCTAATTTTAACATTGACTTGCTTTAAGGCCATTTGGAGCAACTTAGTAAATTATGGCGATGTTTGATATGACCCCTCTGGTTTGCAATAAGTAGAGTTAACTTCGTAAGGAATTCTCATAAAAAAGTTCTTTCCAATACGTAAAAAGCTGCTTGGGCTTAAAACGAAGACCTGAACTTATGATAACTCTACTGTATCACACTTAATTTGTGTTTTAGGTATAGGCTTATATGCAAAGTATGTAAAGTTAGCCAAAGACATCTCAATTTGCCCTATTCCCGGGATTCGTTGCATTTCATCGATTAGTTTAGTAAACTCTCTTAAATTTTTGAATGACGCGAAGGCAATTAGGTCATAGGTACCTATTACTGAATTGATTAAGTCTAATTGTCGCATTTTGATTAGTTCTTCTATAACGAATTTTTTTTGACCTTCTTGAGTTAGTTTAACAAAAATAAAAGCAGTGCCTTGATATCCCAATTTTGAGTAATCTATAATCGTGATGCAGCCTATTATGACTCCTTTTTCTTTAAGTTTTTCAAATTTCTTTCTTATCGTCTCATGACTTGCTTGAACTTTTTTGGAAATCCGGTTAAAAGAAAGACTTGAATCATTCATAAGCTCTCCAATAATCGCTAAATCAAGATTATCCAATTCTTCTTTTGATTTTATTTTAAGAGGCTTGTTTTCAATTCTACTAGAAAAGCGCTCCAAAATAAGGTTAACCGAGAGTGCTTTTACGCCATCTATGTTTTTGATTTTTTGCGTTGCGCTATCTAGCTCTGCCATGTTTTGAGCTAGAATTAAAAAAAGCATATTATATCGGCCAATACTTTTTGTGCAAACAATAACGTTTGGCTGGCTCCGTATTTTTTGTGTGATTTGATCAATTTTTTGAGCTTCAGCTATGACACCTACAGTTGCCATAAAAGGGTAACCAAACGCTTCACTTCTAACGATTAGCCTGTTACCGATTATGACTTTTTTCTGTTTAAGTTTTTTAATTCTTGTGAGTATGGCGCTAGAGGATAGTTTACACTCTTCCGCCATTAAATTAAGACTCGTTCTAGCGTCTTCTTGTAAGCGCTCTATTATTTTCAGATCAGTAGCATCGATCGTTTCTTCGTTTGACATGATTCATGAGGAGTGACTCAAACGGGTTTAAAAGCGTGATGGTTTTGAAAGTTTTCTGGTTTTTTTGTACTTTTGATGGCTATTAAATAGCAAAAATTAAAAAATTATTATAAATAAATTGATATTTGCGTGTTTTTAAGCCTATTAATAGCAAATATTAAATAGATAAAAAAAAGCAGAATATTGTAAAAGGAGAATAAAAAATGCATAAAATCAAAAATATCGCAAATAAGTCAAAAAGTAAAATTCCAATGCTAACAATGCTGTTGCTGTCACTTTTAGCTGTTTCAATCGCTTTACCTGCTACTTCTGCACATACACCCTCCTGGGTTATACCGACTTTTGCTTACGTACATGTTTCACCGAACCCTGTGGGCATAGGCCAAGAAGTGACTGTTGTATTCTGGCTTGACAAAATCTATGACAACGCTTTGATGACAAATGACTACCGATTCCATAATTATAAAGTCACTATAACTGCACCTGATGGAACCAACCAAACAATAACCAGGGAAACTGTCTGGGATACGACTTCATCTCAATATGCTACCTTCACTCCAACACAAGTTGGCAACTATACAATAACCTTCAATTTCCCTGGACAAAATATTAATGACTATAGTCACGCAATTATTTCACGTAATCCGTACACTGGTCAGGGAACTCCTAATGAATTTGTTAACGATTCCTACGCTCCAAGTTCTGCATCAACAATTTTGACTGTACAGCAAGACCCCGTATCTAGTGAAATTAATGATTATCCACTACCTACTGAATATTGGACACGACCAATTGAAGGACAAAACTCAAACTGGTACGCAATCGCATCTAACTGGCTTGGGTATCCTAGTATTGTAGCAAACTATCAACCGGATGGCACGGGCCCAAATAGTGCACACATAATGTGGACTAAACCGATTCAGGATGGCGGTGTTGTAGGCGGAACAAACACAGGCGTAGATGGCGCGACTTTTTACTCTGGGCTATCTTATGAAACTAAATATAACCCTGTAATAATAATGAACGGACGCATATACTATCCACTACCAAAAAGTAATAACGGCGCAACTGGATTCGGAACAACAGCAATCTACAACGGTTATATTTGCGTTGACTTAAGAACTGGTGAAGAACTTTTCTGGAAAAATGCAACAATGCCAAACTTCGGGCAACTCTTAAACTATGAAGACCCTAACCAGCACGGCGTAATTCCGAACGGTTACTTATGGACAGTTCAAGGAACTACTTGGATGGCATCCGATCCACTCGATGGCAATTGGCTATTCAACATCACAAATGTACCATCAGGCACACAAGCTTATGGACCAAACGGTGAAATATTAATCTACACTTTAAGCGCTACTTCTAAAACGCTAACAGTCTGGAATTCAACTGCAGTAACTGCAACAACGGGCACTATGTTCAACTATAGACCAGTTGGCACAGTATTCAATTCTACTTCAAAGGGATCAGCAGCCTATTCATTAAATGTAACCGAACCATGGCTAACTTCCGATGCGACAGTTATCCGTGTATTTCCGGGTGATATCTTACTAGGTAGAAACGGTACCCTCCCCTCAAGTGGTGCACCGGGTTCAGGATCAGGTACAGCATCATACAGCTCAGCACCTTATACAATTTGGGCAATAAACCTAAACTTATCTAGAGCCGCAGCAGGCAAGTTGTTATGGATGAAAAACTACGATGCTCCAACAACTAATACAACAATAACAATCGGTGTTGCATCATGGCCAACACCTGTTGATCCAACTTCACGTGTCTTTTGTATTGCAGAAAAAGAAACCTTCCAATGGACTGGCTACAACCTCGACACCGGCGCTAAAATATGGGGTCCAACAACTCACACTTGGGATAGCTTCCAATATTACCAAGGTGCTAGCGGTGGTCCGAACTTGCCAAGAGGATTCACTGCGTATGGCAATCTATACGTAGGTGGCTATGGAGGAGAAATCGTAGCATTCGACATGAAGACAGGCGCAGAACTCTGGACTTATAACAACACGAATAGTGGCTTAAATACTGTCTACGGGCACTATCCGCTTTTTATTAGCAGCATCGCAGACGGGAAGATCTATGCACACACATCTGAACACTCACCAAACTCACCACCATACAAAGGCGCATTAATACGCTGTATTAACGCAACTACTGGCGCCGAAATCTGGACTCTTCCGGGTTGGAACACTTTTACACCATACGGTGCAAACCTAATTGAACCCATATACATCGCTGACGGTTACGCTAATTACCTAAACGTTTACGACATGCAAATCTATACTATCGGCAAAGGTCCAAGTAGGACAACTGTAGACGCACCGCTTTCTGCCATCACTGAAGGATCAAGTGTAGTGATTCGTGGAACAGTAACCGATATATCTGCTGGCACAACACAAAACGAACAAGCAGCACGATTCCCTAATGGGGTAGCGTGTGTTTCTGACGAAAGTCAAAGCAAATGGATGCAATACGTTTATATACAAAAACCAAAGCCAACTAACGTTACGGGTGTGCCAGTTACCTTAAGTGTAGTAGACGGAAACGGTAACTACAGAATTATCGGCACTACAACAACTTCAGACGGTTTCTTCACTTTTAACTGGAAACCAGATATCCCCGGTCAATACGTAGTCTACGCTTCATTCAGCGGATCTGAATCTTACTGGCCGTCAAATGCAGTGACCTCTTTCGCAGTCGATCCCGCACCTGCAACTCCAACACCGCAACCAACCCAACCACCATCGATGGCTGATCTATACTTCATGCCAATGTCAATCGCTATCCTCATTGTAATAATTGTCATCGGTGTAGTCATAGTTTTAGCGCTAAAAAAACGACCATAAGGTCAATTCATGAAAAATTTCCCTTTTCCTTTTTTTAGTTTGAGTTAAATAATATAATGGGGCTGAGTGGTTTCCTGGCCTTGAATTTATGATGTTGCGAATCGTGATTTGGATTTTTCTTTCTCCTTAAGAAAACAATTCAGAAACCTCAGCAACCCCCGTCTCAATTGCGCTACATTTTATTAAACCTCTCCTCACTTTTACAATAAGGTAAAGTTCCCTCCCTGTTCGACTGCTAAAGGGTTAAATCCCATGCTCCCCATTCACAACGGGGAAACCCTATGTCCTCGGTCACCGATAAAATCGCAAACGCCCTCTACCTCTCTGGATGCCTACGGTTTGGCAGCTTCAAAATCAAGTCAGGTGCAACCAGCCCCTACTACATCGACTTAGCTCGCGTGCTAGCTGCCCCACAGCAGTTGGAGGTCATTGCTCAAGCCGCAGCAGACAAAATCAAGCAAATCGCCGCGGAAGAGCCTATCGACAAGTTAGCCAGCATTGAACTCAAAGGCGCACTGATTGTTCCCAGCATCGCTATAAAACTCAACTTACCCTGTGTTATCGTACGCAAAGAGGACAAAGCCTACGGTGTCACTGGTCGTACTGCAGGTGCAGACGTAACTAAAGGTGATAACATTCTGTTCTTTGACGACGTCGTAAGCGAGGGCTTATCCAAAGTGGAAGGAGTAAAACCGCTCCAAGAACTCGGCGCAACCGTCAAGCACATGCTGGTGGTTGTGAACCGTGAGCATGGCGGAAAGGAGAAGCTTGAAAAACTCGGCTACAATGTGCATGCGTTAGCGAAAATCACCGAGCTTGTGCCTTCCCTCTACAAGAATCAACGCATAACGAAGGTGCAGGCTGACGCGGTACTGGATTACGTTAAAAGTTTTAGTTAAGGGTTGTACCAGTCTACGATGCGGTCAGCAATCTTGGCTGAGCAACCTGTGCTGACTAGGGCTTTTTTCATCCGTTTTGGTCCGTCGGTCCGCAAAGCAATCAACCCCTTCTTCAAGGCAGTTTAGCCATATAAATTCACCGTTTTTATTCGGAACCTGAATAGTTTCTTAACCCTCACCTTTATTGGCATCCACAAACAACAATACCCAAAAGGCGCATCAAGATGCAACAAGACAACCCCCTCGTCCAAGCCATGCTAAACCCAAACACCTACCCCGAACCAACAGGCAAAATCGAACTCATCCAAACCCACATCTCATTTGTCTTTTTAACCCAAAACTATGTTTACAAAATAAAAAAACCCGTAAACTTCGGCTTCCTAGACTTCTCAACCTTGGATAAGAGGCGGATGTACTGCGAAAAAGAGCTGGAGCTAAACAGGCGACTTTGCCCAGAAATCTACCTGGAAGTTGTTCCCATAAACAAATCCGCCACCTTAAAAATCAAGGGCGAAGGCGAAACCGTCGAGTACGCCTTAAAGATGAAGCGGCTACCCCAAGAATGCATTATGACTAAACTTCTGCAAGAGGGCAAAATAGACAAAAAAACAATCGACCAAATCGCCGCCATAGTAGCCAAATTCCACGCTAAAGCACAGACAAACGCGGAAATAACCGAAGTCGGCGGCATCAAAGCCGTCCAGTTCAACTGGGACGAAAACTTTGCCCAAACCACCAAATACCAAGGTCAAACCGTCACCAAAGCCGACTACGCCGCAATGCAAACCAAAATTAACAGTTTTCTAACCAAAAACAAAGGCCTCTTCGAAACTCGCATGGCAGAAGGCCGAGTGCGTGACTGTCACGGTGACCTCCACTCTGGCAACATCTTTGTAACAGACAAAATCTGCATCTTCGACGCCATAGAATTCAACGACCGCTTCCGATACAGCGACGTAGCCGCCGACGTAGCCTTCTTAGCCATGGACCTCGACTACCAAAACCGAAGCGACCTAGCCGACTACTTCATAGCCCAATACGTCGGCTACTCAAAAGACACCCAGCTAGCTGTGCTGTTACCTTTTTACAAATGCTACCGCGCCTACGTGCGGGGCAAAGTCGTTAGTTTCAGGCTGGACGACCCAAACATCAAAGCAGAAGAAAAAGCAGCCGCCATCAAAGAGGCACAGGCGTATTTCCAGCTAGCCGCAAAGTACGCAAACAATCTCTAAAAATTCTGCTTGAATTGCTCCATAACCCAACTGGGAACTTCAACGGTGCCCATTATAATGGGTTTTTGATGGCAGTCGCTACCACCAGTCATCAGTAAACCATGCTCCTTGGCGAAGGCGACGTAGTGGCTGGTAGTTTCGGCGGTGTGACTTAGGTGCCAGCATTCCACACCATCAATGTAGGGCAGCATCGTGTCTTGGATTATCTGCGTTTGCTCCGAGGGCACTTTAGTGAGGGGCAGCAGAGAAGTTCCACAAGAGTCGTTTGGGTGGGCAAGAACAATTTTTCCACCTGCGTTCCTGACGAGTTTTGAGGCCTCATCTAGATGCAGCGGGTACTTTGGGACGTCGCATTTGACGAGGTACTTGTTGAAGGCTTCCAGTCGGCTAGCCACGATGCCTTTTTTGACGAGGTAGTCGGCGATGTGAGGTCTGCCCAAGCTGCCCTCAACGGTTTCCTCAATCTTGCGCAAGTCCTCCTTTGTCAGCGGAGCAATGTTTTCTTTTTGAAACTCGGCGTTGAGGTTGTCGAGAATTTTGGCTGCCCGCTCTTCACGGTACTTAGCCATCAACTTAAGCTTGTCTTTCAAGGCGCAGTCGTCGGGGTTGAATTGGTAGCCCAGAAAATCCAGCGAAAACGGTTTGCCTTCTTTGTACTTTGGATTCGAAAAAGTCACATTCAACTCAACGCCTGTGATGTACTGGATGCCTGCTTTCTCTGCCTCTTCAACTGCAACATACTGACAGTCTATGTTGTCGTGGTCAGTAATCGAGAGGAACCCTATTTTTCGCGCTTTGGCTTCAGCCACGATTTCTTGGGCGCTCAGTTTGCCATCAGAGGCGTTTGAATGGACATGCAAATCGATGTTCAAGCGGCTTACCTCTTTTCTTCCGCGATAATGTTGAGGTTTTTCAGGCCGCCTCGGCAGGTGTCGATGACTAAGTGGTCAATTTTTAGTTTGGGGTACTTCTTCTTTAAGGCTTCAACGTTTACCGGTTCAAATCTTGCCTTATTCGAGAAATAAGCTTCTGGAGTGAGGGCGTTGGATTCATATTTTTCTTTAGTTCGCCTGCTAATTCGGTTTAGCGCGACTTCGTCGGGGCAACTGGTTTCCATAATCACAAGCGACATACCGTGTTTTGCCGCTATCTCCGCTGCACGTTCCCGCAAATCCTGCGTAACAAAAGTCGCATCTAAAATTATACCTCCCGCGGTTTTAGAGGCTAACTCATCTGCCCGCCTAAACATCTCATCATAGACTGAGAGTCGCTTATTCATGTTTCCAGCCACTTTTTCATCAAAAACATCCTCGTTTTTTAGAACCTCACGCCGAATCAAATCACTCCGAAGAACAATAAACCTCTTCAAGCTGAGGATGTCTTCTGCGATTCCTGTCTTGTAGCTGGCAGGCAACCCACAAGTTATCACTAAACTTCTCGGCTCCAAATCCCTTTCAACATAGGCGGCGAAGGATTCTTTCACGCGGCAACCTCACATGGTTAGCTTGGGGTATGGTGCCCTTTAACTTTTTCCAGCCGAAGAGAGCGCTCACCACACCTTACACCTTATGAAATGTAGGTAAATTCTAAATAAGGACGACCCCAAACATTCACCTAACAGAAGGAACCTTCATGGAAAACTATCAAGTAAAAGACATAAGCCTAGCACCTCAAGGTCACTTACAGATTGAATGGGCAGCCAAACACATGCCCGTCCTAAACATCATAAAACAGAGATTTGAAAAAGAAAAACCCCTCGAAGGCCAAACACTCGTCGCTTGCCTGCATGTAACCAAAGAAACCGCAGTACTCATCAAAGTACTAATCGCAGGAGGCGCCAAAGTTGCGTTATGCGGCTCAAACCCGCTCTCAACCCAAGACGACGTAGCCGCAGCACTCGCAGACAGCGGGGTACACGTGTATGCTTGGAGAGGGCAAAACACTGAGGACTACTACAAATGCATCGAAAAAGTCCTCGAATACAAACCAACCATCACCATGGATGACGGCGCAGACGTCGTCGGGATGATCCACAGCAAACGCCAAGACCTCATAGCAAACATCAAAGGCGGAACCGAAGAAACCACAACAGGCGTCGTCCGACTAAAAGCCATGGAAATAGATGGATCACTCAAATACCCAATCGTAGCCGTAAATGAGGCATTAACCAAATACCTCTTTGACAACCGCTACGGCACCGGCCAGAGCACCATCGACGGCATCCTCCGTGCAACCGCGGTTCTGCTGGCTGGCAAGAACTTTGTGGTCGGCGGATACGGCTGGTGCAGCAGAGGCATCGCTATGCGCGCCCAAGGCTTAGGCGCCAACGTCATAGTCACAGAAGTTCAACCCACCCGAGCACTGGAAGCAGTCATGAACGGACTCCGCGTCATGACCATGGCTGAAGCAGCGCCAATCGGCGACATCTTTGCAACCGCAACAGGAGACATAAACGTCATCCGCAAAGAGCATATGGAAAAAATGAAGGACGGCGCAATCATGTGCAACAGCGGCCACTTCAACGTGGAAATCAGCATCCCAGACCTCGAATCAATCAGTGTATCAAAACGCACTATGCGCCCTAACATGGAAGAGTACACAACCAAAGACGGCCGACACCTCTACCTGCTTGGAGAAGGCAGACTAGTCAACTTGGCTGCAGCCGAAGGTCACCCCTCAGAAGTTATGGATATGTCCTTTGCCAACCAAGCGCTTTGTTCAGAGTTCGTTGCAAAATCTGGCAAACTAGACACCAAAGTTTACAATGTACCAAAAGAAATCGACGAAAAGATTGCTGAGCTTAAATTGCAAAGTATGGGCATCAAAATTGACGTGTTGACTGAGGAACAGAAAAAGTATCTTTCAACATGGGAGATGGGTACAACCTGACCAATTGCCCTCTCATTTATATGACAAACTTTAAATTGATTAACCGAATACATTGGCTACTAAAGTGGTGAATCACTAAATGGTTAGCAAAGATCAAGCAATAGGTGGAGCAATACTCCTGGTTTGTTCAGTGGTCGCTATTGTTTACTTGGTTGCTCTCTTCGGTTATGAACAACTTATCCAGCCATGGCTAAACATCGGCAATGCTTTAGACGTCAGATACTGGCTTATCGCTGTTCCAGTTCTAGTCGCCTTCGTCGCAATTCTCTTCATCGGCGCATGGATCGGCTGGACAATGGCAACAACACCCCCGCCAAAACCAATCGAAGAAATCACAACTGAAATCGAAGACAAGAAAGAAGAACCTGCAGCAACTGACGCAGCCGCCGAAGACAAATCAAAGAAAAAGAAATAAACAAAATTTCTTTTTCAATCATCTGTTTCTTTTCTCTAGTTTCTAATAGGCAAAACCAAAAATAATAGCCACCTTTTCTCTGCCAGTTTATTCTTGCATCTTTTTAAGCATGCAGTCCACGATGTCTTTGCAAACCAAACAGTCGTCGGGTATCTGCTCTTTGTTGGTTCGTTCACTTAAGTAGCCAACATGGAACCTACATGTCCCATTCTTTTGGCTATGCTTCTTAGACTCTTGCTTTGGAGCAATAACTTCTTCGTCTTCGTTTTTAGCTGGCGGTTCTCTGTTTTTAACCACCGCTAACTCTTCGACTTTGGTTAAACAGAAGGGGCATGCAAAGTAGGGTTCAGATGGGTTCTCTTGAAGATTTAGGGTCTTTAGGGGAGTAGTAAACGTTGTTTTACAGGAAGGGTTTTGACAGGTGAACTGTTTTTTCTCCCCCATATGCTTCACGGGTTGGTGGTTTACCTTAACTTATGGGTGATGGTGACTTATACGGTTGATGAATTCAAAATAAGAATTAAAAAAATGGGTTTACCGTTTTTTCGGCTCATAAACACACCATGGGTCCTCAGTTAAGTAGTCTTTGGTCTGCGCCGCTGGAACATGGAGGTCACCGCAGTAATCAATGAAGTCACTTGAAAGACCATAAGCGCGGGCTCGGCATCCGCCACATATGATTTTGTATTCACATTCGCCACATTTACCTTTGAGGCAGTTGGGGTTGCGGAGGTTCTTGAACACGGGGGAGTTGAACCAGATGTCTTTGAAGCTTTGCTCCCGTACGTTGCCAAGTTTGATGGGTAGATAGGGGCAGGGGGTTACGTCTCCGTTGGGGTAGATGCGGCAATAATGCATCCCTGCGATGCAGCCACGGATCCATTGCCTCATGTCTAAGCCCATGCCCTTGGCGATGCGCATAAACTGAGGTGCACAGGAAGGTCGTACGTTGAGACGGTGGCGGTGCACTTTGGCGAATGTGGTGGTTATCATGTCTTCGTATTTTTGGGGTGATATGTCGGTGAGTTTCTTGCCGCGCCCAGTTGGAACCAAAAAGAACAGATGGAAGTTTTCCACACCAACCGATTCTGCGAGAGTCATGATGTCGTCGATTTGGTCATAGTTTTCGTGAGTGAGGGTTGTGTTGACTTGGACAAGCACATCGTTTTTACGCAGAGCTTTGCAGGCGTTGACAGCTTTTTCCCAAGCGCCCGATACGCCGCGGAATTCATCATGCTGTTGCGGGATGTGTGAATCTAAACTTATTGAAACCGTCGCGATGCCAGCTGTCTTGAGTTTTTTGGCCACCGCATCATCAATGAGGTAGCCTGTGCTGCCCAAACCCATCTTCAACCCCTTCTTGGAGCCGTACTCGATGAGTTCAAAGATGTCAGGCCGCAAGAGAGGTTCGCCGCCGCTTAAAATCAAAAGTGGCCTGCTGACCTCGTAGATTTGATCCATCAACGCCTTGCCCTCCTGCGTGGTTAACTCGTTTTGGAGTTTCTTTTCGGTGGCGTTGATGTAGCAGTGGCTGCATTTCATGTTGCATTCACGGGTAACATTCCAAGACATAACCAGCGGCACAAACCGCTCAGCTTTTTGTGCTTTTGGTGAATAGGCTAATTTGAGGTAGTATTGGCAGATGCCGTCGGATGCCATGAGTTTAGGCTGCCAAAGCGTGAAGGGAAACGGCAAAACAGTGTCAAGCATGGCGTTAGCGTGGGCAAAGCAGAAGTGCTTACAGAAGAGTGTGGAGACTTTGGGGTCTACGCCGATTTTTTCTTGGGCATAGTGATGTCCGCCGTGGATGGGGCAGTTGAGGAACTCCATGTTGCCGTCCAAGGTTGCTCCATCCATGGTCATGTTGATGAAGTGATCAGAGAGCATGACGGATTGCAGTTTTTCTCTGCGCATACCCACTTTTAATGTGACGTCGAGGGCGATGTTTACGGTTTTTTTGCCAAACTCCTCTTTCACCCGAACCATCGCAGCCTCAACCGCATCATAGCCCAAAGTTTTTGTGAGTTCACTCAACACAAGAAGACCTCTGATGGTCTCGTATTCTTGAGTGAGCCGCATCAAAGCCACTTTCTGCCCCCAATCATCAAACAGCTTCACTAAGGCTTTGGCTGCTTTGGGGTCTTTGTCGGCTAATTGAGCGTCGATTTTTTTGTGTTCCTGTTTGAGTTTGGTGAAGAGGGCGATTTTTTCTTCGCTGCTTAAATGCTTAGTTTGAGCTATAACGTCTGCGTCGTAGTTCAGGGGCAGAAAACTCTGGAGGAACTCTTTA
This sequence comes from Candidatus Bathyarchaeota archaeon, assembly GCA_026014685.1. Lineage (NCBI taxonomy): Archaea > Thermoproteati > Candidatus Bathyarchaeota > Candidatus Bathyarchaeota archaeon. The sequence goes on along the minus strand of JAOZHW010000007.1, from coordinate 485,726 downwards.
GCGTCTGCATAAAAGTCGCTGTAAAGCTTCTTCAGTTGGGCAGAAACGTTTGGTTCTCTGATTTTAAGTTCGCTAAGTAGAACTTGGGTTTCGGACTCCATCTTGGTAACCATAGCCATGTGATAGAGCAATGAACCCGCCATGCCGGGGTCAGCCTGCTTTCCCGTTGGGGTGCCGGTGAAAATTTGGTTGGAAAGTTTCTTGGCGGTTTCAAAGTCTCCTGACTCAACGGAGCAAACGGCTTGGTCAAGTTTCTGTTTGCGTTCAATGAGGAGTTGAGCCCATTTATGGCAGTGTCTAACATCGTAATTGGTCAAAGGTGCATCCACTTAGCATACAGTTGAGGGTTGACCCTAAAAAAGGCTAGCAAACAATTCTCCACTAAGCTTTGTTGCATCTTAGAGCTTGTTTTAACCCATAGACTAATTAGGCGCCGAAGGGAACTTAGCCTTTCGAGAAGGGTGAAATCGTTTGGATTTAGACGCAAACACAATTAACCTTATTCTTGCATTAGTCGGCTTTCTAGTGATGTTTGGATATCTTGGCGGCATAGGCATAAACAAACCCCGCGGCATGAGCATGAAAACTTGGTGCGCTGGATATCTTGCCGTCGCAATCGTTTTTGACGTGTTAGCCGTTATCGGTATGGTATTTGGCTACACTTGGTTAACGTACATGCTTGTTGGATTAGCTGCAGGTGCATCTACTGGGCTCGCGTTGCATGTTGCGCATCATATCAGTGAAGAAAACGAGCATGAGCACGGTGACCATGTTTCTATAATGGGCATGTAACCGTCTGCCCCCTTTTGTTTAAGCGCATAGTTTCTGGTTTTGAGGGTTATTTCTGTGTTTGGTTGATGCTTTTGTATACGCCTTCTGTTGGTTTTTCTACTAACAAATCAGGTTTTCAACAACTTTTGAGCAGCAACCAAACACTTCTCAAAGCCACCCAAAAAAGTAAACCTCTGATTCAATGGCGCCTCTTCAACCACCAACAACCCCGCATTAGCATGGATGCAACCGTCAATCATCAGGTTATCGACTAAGTCATTCTCTTCGATAAACATGCCCAACGCATCCCGCAGACGCCCATCAAATTCGCGACTAACTTCGCCATTGAGGGCTTTTACTGTACGCTCCTTAAAGGGCTCTGCACAGTTTGTGTAGGCCAAAACCTTCTTGCCTAACCCATGCGCAAACCCAACTTCAAACACTGTGCCCACGTCGGCGCTTGGACCCCTAAACGGCGTAAGGTTAGCGATAACCGCGTCGCAACTTCTGATCAAGTCCTCGTTGATTCTGCTTATGCATAGCCCCACTTCTCTGGGGCTTTTTCCAGCGGCGTCAATCTCTTTGTCGAGGGGAAAAATGCCTTCAAAGCCGTATTTTCGGCAAAGCGCCTTTTTTTGTTCTCCTATTTCTTTAGCGTTTGTGAGGAAGACTTCGGGTCCAGCAAGATAAATTCGAATCAACTCAACCACAGAATACTATTGGTTGTCGGCAGCTAAAAAGGCACTTTCTATTTGGCTTTGCTCCACTGCAACTCAAAATAGCCTGAAAAAATCTTTAGCATCTGCGGATTATTAGACCATAGGTTCGGCAGCAAATCAGCTGATAGTTGACAATTCACCGCTTTATTGTCTATTATCGCCAAACACACAGGCACCTCTCTTGCATATTTTAATTTGAAAAGTCGGTTTTTCTTCAGTTCCTTAATTTTGCTACGTACACTAGGGTCGTCACTAATGCCCTTTTCCGTTAAAAACCAAATTTTAACTCCCCGCTCCAACAAAGTTTTGAAATTTTCATACTCATTGATTAACAGCTTTTTGAAAACTGGTGCTGTAGCTATGAACTCTTCCTTGGCTGATCCTTCTTTAATCTGGGCTTCAAAATGCTTAGAAAAAAGGTTAAGCTCTGAGGTTATTATGAACTCGGATTCTTCAATTTCAGGTTTAAGTTCCATTTCGTTGTCTTGAATTTTCCTTAACAGTTCATTGGTTTGAATTTTTAGCAAGTCATTTTCTTCAGTTTTCTGTTCTAGAAGCGTCGAAAACCCTTCTTTCAAAGGCACTGCTTTGTACATGATTGGGGTGCCTAAGGTTTTTTCTAAGAGACCTTTTTTTTCGAGGGCGGGTATAACGCGGTAAACGTCTGACCTTGCGATGTCTGAGAGTTTTGAGATTCTTGTTACGTCAGCTTTTCCCAGTTGAGCGTTAGTTAGGTAGACTGTTGCTTGGACTTGTGTTAGCCCTAGCTTCATTAATGTTTCTATGTAAAGCTCTGCCCCTTTTAGCATGTTTCTTCTGTTTTTACATTAGTTGCTTATTACTTTTTGCTAAATTGCTAGTGGTTGTGATACTAGCAAGCGTTTAATTGCATTTCATAACTATCCCTTCTAGTACCTTAAGGAGAAAAAAAAGAATGAAAACCACAAAAATTTTTACAATATTGCTACTCGCAATCCTAGCGTTAGGAACATTTGCAGCAGTAACCGCGCAATATCCACCAATACCCGTAACTGAACTGAAAACATATTCAATCGTTGACGCAATCCCTGACAAAGTAGGCGTTGGCCAAACCACCCTTCTCAAAACAGGCATCACACAAGCAGTGGGCTCAGCCCAAGACGGATTCGTCGGACTCACACTAGTCATCACAAAACCAGACGGCACAAACACAACCTTGGGTCCCTTTAAGACAGACTCCACAGGTTCGACTTTTACACAGTACACTCCAGACCAAGTAGGCACCTACAAGATAACAAGTATATTCCCAAGACAAGAAATGCCTGTAACTACAGTGGATGCAGAAAGAGGATACACTATACTCAAAGGAACCATCCTAAAGGCAAGTAGTGCATCTACCACTCTAACCGTAACAGAGGAACCCCAACCAACATACCCAGACCAACCTCTGCCATCAGAATATTGGACACGTCCAATAGACGATCAGTTGAGAATTTGGGGTATGATTTCAGGCAACTGGGTAGCACGCCCCGACAACTCTTTAGCCCTCTTCAATCAAGGACCAAACACCCCCCACGTACTCTGGACTCAACAATTAACTTCAGGTGGCATCGCAGGCGGCCTTTTAGGTGACGATCCAGTTCCCGCAGGCATGGCTTCAGGCGACGCATATGAAGGCAAATTCACAAACACCGTCATAATAAACGGCGTCCTCTACTACAACACAGGACCCGCACCAGGCTTCTACGGCTCACTAGGAGCCAATAACATAAAAGCAGTTGATTTGCACACTGGAGAAACCCTCTGGCAAAAAGACAACGAATACCTAGCATTCGGTCAAGTATTCTACTGGAACAGCTACAACGTAGACGGCGTATACAACTACCTCTGGACAACCTCAACCACTTATGATGAATTCTTCATTCCACACACCACTTGGACTGCATACGATCCCTTTGACTTCGCCTATTGCTTCACTTTCAACAATGTACCCTCTGGAACACAAGTCTATGGTCCTAGCGGCGAGATTCTGATCTACCAAATTGATCTTGTAAAGAACCGATTGATGCTTTGGAACTCAACAAATTGCGGCCTACAAAACGTATTGGGCTCAAATTCACCTGAGCTTGGCAGCTGGGCAAGCAACGTCATGATGCGAACTTTTGATGCCTCAAACCCGAAATGCTACAATTGGAACGTCTCCATCCCCGCAGGCTTACAACAAAGCACTTCGTTCTTCACGCCAATCGCAAAGGTCTACAACGGTGACAGATATGTCTCACTATTCTTCAACCAAACCATGGTACGCGTCTGGGCACTCAACCTTGACGGCTTAACATCAACCTCCACATCAACTACAAAACTATTCGACCAAACATGGTCCGCACCCTCCGAGTGGCTAGAAGGCTTCAACACCCTACACTACACAGGCGCAACAAACTACGTCAAAGACGATACATACGGCGACGGAGTCATAGCAGTATGGAGCAAAGAATTAAGAACCCACTACGGCTTCAGCGTTACAACAGGTAAATACCTCTGGGCGACAGAATCTGAACACTACGGAGACCTCTACGGTTGGGGTAACGCAGAACACACCTGGTACTTTGCTTACGGCAAACTCTACTCAGTCGGTCTCGGCGGCATCCTCTACGCCTATGACCTCGCAAACGGCAGAACTGCGTGGACCTACAACCTCACCGATGCTTATGGTGAACCCGTCACTGGCAACAACTGGTGGGGCTGGATAACCCTCATCACAGACGGCAAAGTCTACATGAGCACAACCGAACACTCGGCAGAAAACCCGCTTCCAAGAGGCGCACCCTACGTATGTATTAACGCGACGGACGGCTCAGAAATCTGGCGCGTAAACGGCATGTTCCGTGCGACTCGTTGGGGTGGCAACAGCGTCATCGGTGACAGCATCATCGCAACCATGGATACCTACGACCAACGCATATACGCCATCGGCAAAGGCCCCTCGCAAGTGACTGCTACTGCGCCAGATGTCTCAGTTGAATTCGGCAAAAACGTAGTTATCAAAGGTACCGTAACAGATGTTTCACCTGGAACAAAGTCGGCTGCATTACAGATGCGGTTCCCCAACGGTGTTCCTGCAGTCTCTGATGCAAGTCAAAGCCAATGGATGCTCTATGTGTACAAGCAATTCGCGTTCCCATCTGACGTTACTGGAGTACCTTTGACGATTAGTGTGCTGGACGCTAACGGAAACTACCGAACCATCGGAACCACAACAACCGACGCTAGCGGCGCATACAGCTTTAACTGGAAACCCGATATACCTGGCAAGTACATAGTGTACGTGACTTTCCTTGGGTCCGAAGCATACTATGGTTCAAGTGCACAAAACGCTTTCTTCGTCGAAGATGAACCCGCAGCGACCGCAGCGCCAACAGCACCGCCAGAATCAGTAGCTGACATGTACTTCATCCCCGCAATCGCAGGCCTATTCATCTTAGTAATCATCGTGCTTGTGCTTGTAGTAGTATCGATGATGAAGAAACGGCCATAAAAACCAAACAAACACTTCCTCTTTTTCCTTTTTTTATTTTACCTTGAACCTTTTGTTTTTTGTAGTGCTACCTCGTCATTGCTCCAGAATAAAAATTTGGAATTCATAAACTTAAAATTAAATTTTTCTAAAACAAAAAAGTCCATGGTGCCAAAATGAAGAAACTCGCCACTCTACTGATAGCTCTCCAAATATGCGCTATTTTAACGCTTACAAACCTCGCATTTGCCAATGCCTCTTCCTCTTCTTGTCTAAAAGACGACTTATCTCTTGATTTCACCCAAACCCAATACAGCTTTATTGACCCAGCAGAAAGCTGGTTTATTTTTAAATTTAAAGCCACAAACATCGGAAACAATGTTCTGCTTACACACTTCGATCAATACTGCGTCGAAACCCCCCATAACCCTGCAGTTCAGGCGCCTCAAGGCGACGTGCTCTTGGCTCCTGGAGAATCCATGTGGTTCAAAATAGTTTTCCAAAGTGGACAGTTAGGTTACGACCCCAATGTTGAGCAGACAATTAACCGCACCTTTTGTTTCCAGTTTTTTGACAATAACCACAACTGGGATAGCCCCAACAACACTTTCCAGATAAACCAAACCATCCAGATAAAAGTAGTTAACGCTTCTCCCTCACAAGGCGGCACCTTAATTCAAGGCACAACCGTAGATGAGAACGGTAACCCTTTAGCTAACGTTTCAATAGAAGTAGGCTCATTCGGCACAAAACAACCTATTATGTCAGGGGCAAATGGTCAATTCGCAATCAGACTCTGTGAAAGCCCCGTTTACTTCTTAACTGCCCAAAAAGAAGGATATTACGCAAAAACCCTTGAAATCGACGGCAACCACATACAACAATCATACGTTGTAACTCTTACCCGCAACCAAGTCTCCCAAACAGTAACTTCAACCTTAACTAAACAATACTCGGGGACCATAGGTTTTTGGAGATGCACCGCTACAGCTGACGAAAGTAAACTTTTACTAGTCAATGGGATGGAAAACTGGGAAGATGAATCCATCAAGACCCAATCAAAACTTTACCTGCTTAATACTGCTACAGGCAACATTATTTGGACTCATGACATGGGCTGGGAATCATGGACGGCAGACATCACTGACGACGGCAAATACGTGGCCTTTGGAACAAAACTTGAAGGCTTCCAAACAGGACCCCCAGGATTCGTTAATTACATACGTTTACTGAACGGAACAGACGGCACAACCATATGGGAAAAGAAAATTACAACACAAAACTTCCCCAACTCCACCGAAGGCGAACATTATACTCGCGCCGTAAAATTCTCACACGACGGAAACTACCTCCTTGTACCCGTCCACGGCCCATACGCTTACCTGCTTAACCGAGAAGATGGCTCTATCAAATGGTCTGTATGGATCGGTTCAGAAGTAAGAGAAGTCCTATTCACTAAAGATAACCAGTACGTTTACATTCCCTCAAGCGGCGGCTGCCTCTACAAATTCAGGGTCGTTGACGGCTCGCTGGTGTGGCGGCAATGGATAGGCTGCTGGCCGTATGTTAACGGTTTTGACCTGTCCCCTAACGAAGCCTATTTAGCGGTAGCAACAAAAGCAGGATACTTCTCCTTAATCAACACATCAGACGGCACCGTAAGGTTTACTACAGATTTGCACAACGGTTTTTCTACCTGCCGCTTTTCACCCGATGGCACAAAAATCTTGGTTGGCGGCGGCTTACTGACTATGTTTGACCTCAACGGTAACGTGTTGTGGCGTTGCTATGAAGATTTCACAGATCTCCGCTTTTCAGGTGACGGCAAATTAATTTTCCTCGCTAACGGCGCAGTCCTCGATGCTAGTGGCGCAAAAATTTACGACATTTTGCCGGATGCAGGTAGAAGCACAAAGGTTGGTTGGGTCAACTCAAACGCGACACGGTACATATTTGCAATTCAGGACACCCGCTCGATAGATGCAGTGAACATAATCGAAGTGTACACCGTTAACACTCAAGAATCGAACTCGCCGTCTCCGTCTCCTTCGCCAACCCCAACCCCCCAAACATCAGGCACATCCTCTTCGTCATCAAACTCTGCTGGCTCTAATATCATTCCAGAATTCCCACCAAGCATAACAGTGGCTGTTATGTTGCCTGTGGTGTTAGGTATAGCCGCGGTTGCTGCTAAAAAGAGATCATCGAAAAGCGACAATACGAAAACTTCAACTTAAAATTGATGTTGGGGCCTGGGAAGGATTCGAACCCCAGAGAAAAAGGCGATATCGCCAATAAAAATCGTTTTCTCCGCAAAAGCTCCTCCTTTTTACGAACCAATGGGGGTTATCAGCCACTGCTATGTCGCAGATTAACTTATATCTTTTATATAATAATGCACCATACGGACTGTTATGCGATCAAACATTCCAGTAAGCGCTAGGTTCACCTTTCACAATGTTGGACAAGGTCTTTTTTATAGCGGCAAAATAAACAACTTTAACTTTATTTACGACTGCGGATCAGACAATAAAAACCAGATTGAATCGGTAGTTGAAAATTACAAAAGGAATGACTTGCAAGGTGATCATATTGGTTTACTGGTCATTTCACATTTACACTCAGATCATATAAATGGACTTTATTCTTTATTATATGATTCAATTGGATGTCAAACAACCATTGACACCGTTATGCTTCCCTATTTAGAACCAACAGATCGACTTATGGTCGCCTTAGAATCCAGCAATCCACCCGAATGGTTGCGTGATTTTTGGGCAGATCCCATTTATTTCTTGGCAAGAAAAGGTGTGAAAAGGATAATTCTCTTTGGGCAAAACGAGCCTAGACCTCCTGAGGACGACTATGTGTTTCAGGATTACCGTTTTAATAACGAAACGGATGACAAGATAAACGTAGACAAACTACCGGATGATGAAGACTTGATTCATAAAGTCCAAACTACCGAGAGCTCGGTAGTCTCCCGAATGATTGCCGATAGAAGGCTATCTGCAAAAAGGCATGATTCAAGTCTGCTGTTGGCTGGCTTTTGGATTTTTAGATTCTTCAACCGCAAGGTGGAAGATGCCTTTAAAACTCGCTTTGAAAGCTGTGTACGAAGCGTTAACGGCAAGGACAGCTTAGAAGAAATCATTCATGATAGGAAGAAACTGGGTGCTTTACGACACTGCTATAGCAAGCTTGGTGGCGATTTTAACGATACTTCGCTTGTTTTATATCACGGTCCGCTTCGAGGAAAACCACTCCAAGCAAGTTTTGCTGGCTCTTTTCCATGCCGATATCTCTCTTTTATGACAATCCAATCCGCAGATAAACTGACAATTCTTCATCCGTCAGCGGTTGACTATCTGCTCACGGGCGATATTAATCTGAATCTTGCTTGGCCCCAGATGAAAGTTCATTTTGGAAGTAAGCTTTCACGGCTCGATATGGCGCTTGTCCCACATCATGGTTCATTAAAGAATTGGAATCAAGATGTTTTGAAGACTACTACCAACCAATGTTGCTGGGTTATTTCAGCGGGTACTAACAATAAGTATGGGCATCCTGATAAGGGCGTTTGCTCGGAGATAACTAACAATGGGAATACTTTTAGATGCACTAATGAGGCTATCGAAATATTGACTAGAAGTTTATTATATCCCTGAAATAAATCAATTTGAAAGCGACTGAAGATTGCGAGAATACGTAGATTGTCCAACAACCCCTACGTGTTTTCCACAAAAATCGGATTCAAGAAAGATTTTGTTATTTTGTTATAATATAATTTTATTATATTATGTTTTTAATATATTATTACATATATATATTAATAACACAAAACTTTATATTCTTAATTCAGCGATAGAGGAAAGTGTATTAACATTGCCCACAATTAATATCGATGAAGACGACAAGAGTCTTGTAGAACAGCTTAGGAAAGAAATGCCTCTCTTAGACGGAAAAGTGCCGAGCGCTAAAACTACAGTGTCGCTAGTATTGGAGTTTGTAAAAGAAAACAAAGCCAATTTCGTTATTTGGCTTGATAAAAGGAGTGGGCAAAAACGTTAGGTTTTTATGTTAAAAGGAGGGAATGTTGTAGTTGATTAGAGGTGAATCTGGGGTGAATGAAGCTACAAGAAAAAGAATTAGTTCATTACGACTTCAACTTTGCGAAAAACCAGCTATAACATGTGCACATTGCGGAGTTCATATACATGAAGCTATTACTGGCAAATACGAGACAAACAATGGAATTCTTTGTCGTCGCTGCTTTAGCGATGCACTTGGCAATGAAATAGAGCTACATCCAGTTAGAGCGATGCCCCCAGAGAAGTTAGCATAAAATATACAGTAGCAGTGCAGACGTTGGATGTATATTTAACAGAGGATATCTTCAGTCGCCTATTAAAGTCGCTTGCTTTTGAGCTACGCCAATATTATGGTAAGAACCTTCCAGTTCTCATTGGAGTCGGAATATCTGGCGTTGAGATTATCGGTCGATTACCTGAGATATTAGAAGATGAAGCGATTGAGACCTATACATGCGACGTCGTAAGAAAAGGTGACGCTTTAGAAGTAACAAATTTTCCTGGGGATAAGATTAAGGACAAAAAAGTCCTAATTACTTACGTACGGGTTGATACGGGAAAAACTCTCCGGATTGTCGCTAATGCTGCCCTGGCTGCAGGAGCAACCGATGTGAAAACAATGAGCATAGCAGCTAGAAACACAGCGATTTGTTTTCCCCATTTCTTTTCAACAATCATTCATGAAGAGGACAATTACTTCCTATTACTTGAGGGATATCCACCTGATATAGAGTGGGCTTACCCACCGGTTTTAATGCCGCCTGGCGATTTTTTGCGTGAATTAAACTATAATGACTGCAAAAAACGCTGGCCAAAGTGCGGGGACCCACGAATAGATAAATCTGAAATTGGAGAATACCTTTACTTCTTGAAAATTAGCAAGAAAGGCAAAGTATTTGTTGTTGAGGATGGAGACAAACTTCTTGCAGTACTTCATTTCATTCACTTGAACCCTAAAACAGTCAAGGTAGAAACTCTTGCAGTAGATAAGGAAGTTCAGGGCAAAGGTATTGGAAAGCAACTCTTGCTATTTTTCATAGATTATTGTAAATTCAATGGGGTTTCATCGATTTGCCTTGATGCATTTAAGGAAAGAGAAGCATTTTATGCTAATGTGGGTTTCCGAAAGATAAAAGAATTCAAGATTCCTACTTATGGTGAATTCAGCGTCATGCAGAGGAGAGTTAACTAGTTACGACCTTTAACAGAGAGGAAACAGGCAAAGCAATAATCCAAATGCTTTATGACCAAGGTATGATTGAGACTTGGTATAGAGGCAACCCTAAAGGATACATTCTGAGAGCAAAAATTTGGAGTCCCATTTACATTAATCTTAGACCGATGGGAAGTAAGAAGACAAGCAAACAAATACTCTGTGATATAGGCGGAGCCCTCGGAGGACTTATTAGTACAAAAACACCTGCAGTTACAAGAACTGTTGGTTTATACATGGCTGGAATTCCCCTAGCTTCAGCTATTACTATTTCAACAGGTCTTCCATCGTGCTATGGCAGGCACATAGAGAGTGTTGAGGATGTCGCAGATTTTTATAAAAAATTGCCCGATTTGAAAACTAAGCTCAGCAGCCATGGGCACCATGCTTTAGTCGAGGGTGACTTCCAGAACGGAGATAAGGTTGCTATAATCGATGACTTAGCAACAAAATTTAACACTAAGCTTATCGCAAAAGCGCAGATCCTTCAAGCAGCAAAGGACAAAGGCGTAGAAATAACGTGTGATGATGTCGTTGTACTGATTGATAGGGAACAAGGGGCAACCGAGGCCGCCAAAGAGAATGGCATGAACCTTTGGTCCTTGATACGACTCAAATCTGAAGGTGTTCATTGGCTAGAGGAAAAAATGGACAAAATAGAATATGAAACCGTGGTTGACTATCTAGAAAATGAACAAAAATATCAAAAGCCTGAAATGCAAGAAACCCTGCGGCAAATTGCCCTGAAAAAATAATAGTCTATAGAGCAACGCTAAATCGATGTGGATATGGAAACTTAACCCATTTGTATCCAGGTTTCCAATACGTTTGCGATTACGAGAAGGGCGAAATCTTTCGAAAGCCCAAATAGCGGCTAGCCGGGTGTTTGTCCAAAGGTATGTTGTTGGCGCCGGGGAAGGGATTCGAACCCCTGCGAGCACGAAGCCCACCAGCTATCCCGCCAGTAAGTAATCTGGCGCCCTTTGATATGATCTCGAGGCTGGCGCGATAACCACTCCGCCACCCCGGCCCAAGCCATAAGATTGCGGTTCTGGCTAAAAGAGTTTTCAGTAAACAGCGCTCATAATCCAACCATCTTCTGGAAATGCCCCCAAATCTGCAGCGGATTAAACGCCACCCCGCCAAATGACAACACAAAAATCATAAACACCAACCAAACCAACGTGACCTCAGACTCTTCTCTGCGCTGAGGCACCAGCACGTAAACGAACAGGAAAGGTAAATACCAGTTCTGGAAGTAAGGCAAAGTGAAGCTAGGCAACAGCAGAAAAAGAGCGCTAAACGAAAGGAACCTGTTTTTGTTAAGCATATATACTGAGTAAGCGATGGTGGCGCCAAGTGTCAGCAGTACCGCAGTTGACTGCATCGACCAACCGATTTGGGCATGTGGCATAAAGGCGTTGATGCCGTTTAAAACAAGCTCCGGACGAGTAGCCAGCAGGTAAGGTGCACTCAGATAAGCTGTGAAACAGCTTGCTGCGGCGAGTATCACGCCTAAAACTACAGGTTTATTCCTAACGACTCCTGTTAAGCGGTTGGTTTTCAGCAGTTCCAGAACTCCGACAGCGATGAAGGGCAACAGAAAGATGCCTGCTTGATACTTAAACAACACCGAAACCGCAGTTAACAACACAAAACGGTCATAGCGGCCAGTTAGAAACATAAAAACTGCTCCGAGCCCAAAAACAAACGCTACCGAATCAAACATCCCGTTGGCTGCGTAAACCACAAGTGACACATAAGCGATGTATAGTCCAACCAACTTCCAAAACAGATGCATATCTTTCTTTAAGAACACCTCCAAAAACAGGTACAGGCAGAGGTGGGCGAAAACCAAGAAAACCGCTATCTCCAGCTTATACACCAAAACTGCATCCACCCCCGCCTGCAACAACACGCCAAAAGGCAGAAACAAAGCCACACTGCCAACTGGGTAAAGATGAGGCATCTCAGGCCAAGTTACAAACATAAACCGCGAATTATCTTGGCTTGCCAAAGTGTCCAGAGGTTGGCTGAATATGGCTAAACCGTCCTTTAGGAATAGGCTTGCAACGTATGGGTGGCGTGCGTGGTCGGTGTACCAGTTTTCAAAGGTGCCCAGCGGGTTCGGGTTGAAAGCTAAAACCAGAAACCACAACACCAAAGAAAGCGCCAGAAGTGCTATTAAGCGGTGGCGGTTGGTTTGGCTGATGGTCTCCAAACCGTTTTTGCCTTGCCCCAGTGCAATCCGATTGAGGATGCCCATTTTTAGGATTACAACCGTAACTGCAACTAAACTGGCGAGGAACATGATTTTTGCGGGTGTGTCCATCCAAGCCAGCGGATGCGTAACTTCGGGTTCATAGACTGAGACTTGGAATCGGACGGTTCCACTGTTGGTTTCGTTTGTGGTGAAGACTGCTTCATAGTAGTCTGCTCCAGCGTTAAAAGCGTACGTGACATTCTGCGTGGTGGAGATGTTGAAGCGGTAACCGTCGTAAGCCACAACCGAGAAGTTCTTAACGAAGACATCGTTACTGATGACTTTTAGGGTGAGGTTTTCGTCGCCGTGAAATGAACCGATGCCTTGTCGGCGCACTTCGTTTGGACTCAGGTGAAAGCTGTCGTCGATTATGACTACTGAATGGTTTGCGCCTGTTGTCACTGGATAGATGCTGACAACCCCCAATGCGACGCTAACCGCTAAAAGAAAAACTGCAACCGCAAAAGCCTTGGTGCTGCCCCTTTTCAAGTTAACTTGTCATCTCTAAAACCCTAAAGACGCCTTGGGGGCTTTTTAAATTTTTAACCACACCTAAGAACGCCAAACAGCCTTCAGAGTGTAGGAGAGGAAACTTTGGATTTCCGTACAAGTCAACTTGGACTTACCCTGCTTGCGGTTAACGAACAAAACAGGTGTCTCCTTGACCTCAAAGTGGCCGAGTGCTGCTTGCCGCACGGTTTCTATTTGAATCTCATAGGTGTGGCTGTGAAGGTGGTTGATGGCGGATTTTAGAAATTCGGTGGAGTAGCAGCGGAAGCCGCTTGTACAGTCATGAAGATCCAAGCCTAGTGCTGTGCGGGCGATGGCGTTGGCTGTTTTGCTGATGATTTTTCTTGAAACTGGCCAACCTTGGATTTCTCCGCCTTCACGGTAGCGGCTACCTATGACGATGGCGCAGTTGCAATCCCGCATGGTCGCCAGAAGTTTGGGGATGTCTTGGGGGTTGTGGGAGTAGTCGGCGTCCATGGTGAAAACGTATTTTGGCGGATAGGTTGCTGAGAGGTAATATCTAAAGCCGTCGGTTATGGCGGTGCCTAAGCCTGATTTTTTTGGTCGGCTGCAAAGAACCACGTTTGGGTGCTGTTTTTGTTTTTCTAAGACGATTCGGGCGGTTCCGTCGGGGCTGGAGTCGTCTATGACGAGGATGGATGTGTTTAGGTGCAGGTTTTCTATGTCGTCTATTAATCTGGATATGTTGTCGGCTTCGCCGTACGTTGGCAGAATGACACCGATTTCCGAGTTTGGTGCTGTTCCCATTATTGTGCAGTCCATAAAGGGTGCCAATGCAATAGCAGTATGTATGAATTAATAAACTTTAAGCGAGCTATCAACTTATTTTTGTATTTTCTGCTTTTTTAAATAATATCCCAACGGGTGATAGATGCGACGGCACAATTCGTCACGGTTTTTGCATACCCCATGCGTCTGTAGAACTGAGCACTGCGGCGGCTTGTACTGGGTTGCTGAGCCACGTTCACCTGCGATGTGTTCAATTTGGTAGCGGGTTAAGCGTTCGTTGTAGTCGGAGAAGGTTTTGTACATTTCGTTTACTGCTTCAGGTGTCATACCTATGTTGAGTAGGAAAGAGGTGAGGGTGAAGCGTCCGATGTGGCTGAGATGGTGGGCGGCTGCGGCTTCGGCGTAGAGCGCGTTTATGCAGGGTGGGAAAGCTGCTTGAACCACCACTTTGGGCATCTCTTCTGTTTCTTGCCCCATGATGTCTTGGGCTAACGCGTTGAGTTTGTAGGCGATTATGTTTATGTCTTCGGGGAGGTTTTTGAGTTCAGCTATGTCGAGGCGTTTTTCTATGCGGTTTTTGATTTCTTCTTGGAGTAAGCGTGCTACTTTGTCTTTATTTAGGTAGACTTTGCCTTTGTCGATGATTTGGTTGACGAGTTTCCATTCGTTGCCGTGCATGTGGGCGGCGTTTTTTAAGTAGAAGGTGAAACCGATGCGGAAATCTTTGTAGGCTTCACTGCCGTCGGAGATGTCCCAGTCGAAGTCTTTAGCTATCGCTGCAATTTTGGGTTTTGGGTTTTTTTCGTTTAACAGTTGGCTGTAGGCGGTTTTTGCTACTGCTAAAGCGTACCGTTTTTTTATCCACGGTTTTTTGGTGGCGATGACTAAAATCAGAGAAGCGGCAAAAGACGAGATTTCTTTGCGCCTATCCACATCCATCTGGCCTGTGGTTAGGTCGAGGATGGCGCATTCCACGCGTTTTTGGGCGCGTTCCAGAACGAAGCGGTCTTCGACGAGGTTTTGGATGGTTAAGTCTAGTTCCTTGATTTGTGATGATGCTTGTTTAAGAAAGGGGTATTTGGCGTAATCCTCGATGGAAATTACGGCCAATTCCATTTTGTCTTTGCGCCTATTCGGTTTCGATTCTGGGCGCTAAGAAGAAGGTCAGTTTTCCCTCTTTTGCCTGTTGGAAGTCGATTTTTATGGGCATGTCTGTAGAGAATTCTAGGGTAGCTATTTCGCTGCTTGCTGATGCGGCTTTGATGATTTCGCTTAGGTAGCTGAGGCTGAAGGTGGCTTTGGCGTTCTCTTTGACTTCGAGGTCTAGGAGTGCGTCGGTGCCTTTTTGGATGGTTATGGTTGCTCCCATGATGTCGCCTGTTGCGCTGAGTGTCATTTTTTCTGGTTCTGCTTCGATTTTGACGTGGTCGCTTACGAGTTGTGCGTCTTCGATGGCTTGGCTTAAGCCTGTGGTTGTGGTTTTTGCTTTGACGTTGAAGCTGATTTTTGGTGTTGGAACTTCTTCTTCGCTGGGTTCAAGCATGCTCATGGTGAATTTTCTGGCGTACTTGCCCATTATGGTGACGAGCAGTTTGCCTGTTTTGTCGTCGAGGCTGAGTTCGACGGATTCGTCTTTGCCTGCTCGTTTTAGTAGTTTGAGGAGTTCGCTTATGTTGAGGCAGATTTTTGTGGGTTCAGTTGCCTCGTATTCTTGGAAGACGCTTTTTGGCCATTCGAAGTCTATCATGGCAACGCGTGATGGATCCATGGCTCGTAGTTTTAAGCCGTCGGCTTCAATTTTGAATGTGGCTTCGTCAACTAGAATTGAAATGGCGGTTGCCATGTCTCTTAGGAGTTTAGCGTCAGACACTTTAAGCTTAAACATACCTCTTCCTCGCTCAATGCATACACAACTGGGTTATATTAGCATATCACTGCAGTTTTGGTTAATAAATTTGTCCCGAAACCTCCAAAATAGGGTGCAGCAAACACGAAACTCGGCTGATTGGCTTCAACTTGATAGAGGCCTGTGGTGAATTGTTGCTCTGCCTGCTTCACTGCAAAAACGCTGCTCCAAATCCCCAAATATGGGGGGCTATGGCGACCGCAAATTTATCTTTCAAACGGGTTATGCGTTTTTAAGAATGAATACCGCTTGAAGTAATCGATGTTTTCTGTGAAGATTGTCTTTACGTTGTTTTCTTTAGCAATCACAGCCAGCACACAATCAAAAATCTTAGCTCTGTCAAGTTTAAGCTTCTTTACAAGCTTGAAGACTTCCAACAGTGCAACTTCTGAATGGTTTAATTTGTCGATATTGTTGCTTTCCCAAAGGTCGATACATAAATCGGCTGCTTCAGCAATTGGCAGGGGCTTCTCAACTCTTTTTGGGTTAGTGACTACCATAAATAACTCATAGAGGATTTGAGGCGTTAAGCAGGCTTTTGTTTCTCCCTTCAGGGCTTTCTTTAGAATGTTGGCGGCTTCTTGTTGATGAGGTGAAGACTTGTTATATGCATGCACCAGGATGTTTGTGTCAAGTAATATCTTCATAGATTTCTTCCCTTGACAAGGTTCCCTTAATTGTCCCCATATCTGGAGGGTTGTCAAGTTTTTCCAGTGCCCTCTTGGCTGCACCGCATCTGCGTACTACACTTAGTTTTACTGTACCTTTTTCAACGATTTCGATATGCAACACGTCTCCCTCTACTATACCTAGTTTTTTCTTTATTTCTTTAGGTAAGTAAATTTTGTTTTCGTAGTAGGTGGTCTCGGTCACAGGGCACCATTTTACCCAATTAATTGGGCAAAATAAACTTAACCTGAAGCCGCCCCTAAACAACATAATTTAACATTTAATGGGACCAGTTACATGTTAAGTATTTTCACAGCTTTCTGTGCAGCCCTCTTCGCACCCTTTCCAGCTATCATGCCTTTTTGAATGCCGTTTAAGAGTTGCAGTATCATACCCTGCTTCACATGCTCCACCATCTGCTCCTCGCTGATGCCTGGTAGCCGCATGCAGTTCCCGATTTTGACGTTGTAGGCTGCTATGCCGTGTTTTTTGGCTATGTGGTAGAGTTTAGAGCCGATGATGGGGTTGGTTATGGACCAAGAGATGTATTCGATGAGGTTGTCTTTGAGGCAGTTTTTGGCGAAGTCGAGTGTGTTTTGGACTTCCTCAGGCGTTTCGTATTCGAGTTTGCCGTTGGTTTCCCAAGCGTTGTAGAGCATCAAGAACCCATAAACTTTAACCCCGTGCTTCTTGAGCAATTCGAGGGTGCGGATGTTGTCGGCTTGAGTGGCGTTTTTGCCGATACCCCGCAACACGCGGTCGTTAGCAGACTCCAACCCGATATGCGCCAGCCAAACATGCACGTCATGCAGCTTCTTGGCCAGTTCATCGTTAAGTTTGTCAGCGCGCAGGTTACACTGGAAAATCAATCCCTTCAGCTTTAGTTTCTCGATTTCGCATAGAACCTCAAGCGCCCACTTTATGTCTACGTTGAAGGTGTCACTGCGGATGTAGATTTCCCGTATGCCCCTGCCGTAGAGGTACTGGACTTCTTGGGCGATGTTCTTCGGCGACCGCATACGAATCCAAGGCTTTTCGAGTTTCCAGACGGGGTTGCTGCAGTAGGTGCAGTAGTTGGGGCAGCCGCGGATGGGCAAAAGGTAGGCCATACGTTTCTTTCTGCTTACCGCGACATCATAGTTCTCGAAGTCGATCAGATCCCAAGCAGGGAAAAAGTCTATGTCGGTCAGCAGGGGGCGTAGACCGTTGTTTTTTTGGCGGTTAACAGTGCCCAAAACGTCGATTATGGGTTGGTTGGCTTGGATTCTTTGGAGCAACTCGGTTGTTGTTTCTTCGCCTTCGCCCACGATGCAGACGTCGATGGCGGTGTTTTTTAAGACGTCCTCGGGGTCGATGGTTGGGTGCGCACCGCCAGCAGCCATAACCATGTCCAAACCCAGCGCCTTCACCTTGGCGATGGTTTCAAAGGAGAGGTCTCTTCTCGGAGTGGTGAAAGAGATGGCGTAAACGTCAGGTTTGATTTGCTTAACTTTCTCTAAGTGCTCCTCGAGGGAGAGAAACGGCTCAAGATAGGTAAATTCAACGTTTGATAGGCGCTCTCGGGCGTAGCCGATGATGTAGAGAATGCCCAAATTCGGAGATTCAGTTACGGCTTCCCCTTTAGCTTCTTTTCCAAACGGGGGGTCAGCGAAAACAACTTTAAGCTTCCTTTGGGAGGTCATTTTTTCTTGTTTCACCGAAGCGCCATCCTACAACACACTTTCCAACCCCGCGTATATATCTTGCTAAAAAACGCCTACACCCATCGTCTAGCAAACTTCTTTAGTTGCCAAAAGAAAAAGAAGAGACAACCCAACTCAAAAGAGACTGAAACGCTTGGCCAAGTTCCTAGTCGTTCACCCATACCTCGACATATACGGCGGCGGAGAACGCGTCTGCCACAACGTAATCAAAACCCTCCTCAACCACGGGCAGGACGTGGAGCTGTTAACCTTTGACTTCGACGCAGCCAAGTACCGCGACATCGTCGGCGAAACCTTTCCCAAACAAGTCGCTATCCACTCACTGGGACACCGAACCGACGAGAAACCACCGTTCACCATCTACAAGCGACACCGCAACTTCGCCAAACTCCTCAAAAAATACCGAAAACAACTAAGCTACGACTACCTCTTCTCCACCCAATCCAGCTCGCCTTTTGAACCCGTTTTCCTAAACAAAGCCAAAAAAAACATCGCCTACGTGCATTTCCCCGAAATCCACTACGACTACGCAAGGGGCACACTGAAACGGAAGCTGTATTTGTGGCTGTTTAAGCATTGGGTGGAACAAGGCATAAGCAAGTTGGATTTGGTTTTCTGCAACAGCAACTACACAAAAGACGCCCTCACAGCCCTCTGGAAGACGCATGGCGCCAAAGACCCCATAGTAGTCTACCCGCCTGTGAACCTCGAAAAGTTCTGGTGCGACAAACCCCTCGCCCAACGCAAAAGACGCGTCGTGTACGTGGCCCGCTTCATCCCTGCCAAGCGGCATGAAATCCTAAAACAACTCGCCACGGATTTGCCACAATTTGAGTTCGTAAGCGTCGGCGGCCTAATCGAAGCAGAAAAACAATGGTTTGAACGATTCAAACAAAGCCTCCCCCCCAATTACAACCTAAAAACCAACCTGCCCACTCCAGACCTGCTGGAGTTGCTTCAGGACAGCCGTATCTATGTGCACCTCATGGAGGGAGAACACTTCGGCATCGCGCCAGTGGAGGGGTTGGCAAGTGGCTGCGTGACAGTGGTGCATGACAGCGGCGGTATGAGGGAATTCATCCCAGCCCGGTACCGTTGGCAAACGGTCGAGGACTTGAAAGAGAAAATTCTGCGGTTTATGGATGCTGAGAACACGTGGGAGCTTAAACGTAGAGAATTATGGAGCAAAATTGGGATATTGACGCCTGAGGCTTTTCAAAACAAGGTTTGGTCTGAACTCCAGAATTCTATTGATAAGAGTTTGCATTGAACCGTTATATATAGGCACAACCATGTAAAATTAAGCTCCCAGCAAACTAAGATGTAAAAACAACACGAGCAAAATAGGAGTGTGCTTCGATGAAAGATGCCAAAGAAACCTGGTGCATCCAGATAGACATCACCAACCGATGTGAAAAAAACTGTGCAAACTGCACCCATCTGATTTCACACGCTCCGAAATGGGATATGGACTTGGAAACCTTCAAGAAAGCGGTGGACTCACTTGAGGATTGGCCCAAAGTTATCGGTATAATTGGCGGCAACACAACTCTTCATCCACAGATTAAAGAATTCACAGAATATTTCGCGTCAAAAATCCCAAAAAAAGAACAAAGAGGGATATGGACATCGAATTTCTTCGGAAAAGAAGCGTTCATAAGAGAAAACTACGGTGTTATCTACTACAATCCCCATTCAGAAACAGTTGTTCACCAACCAATTCTATGCGCCAGTAAAGATTTAATCAAGGATGAGGCAACACGGAACAAATTTATAAGCGCATGCTGGCTTGCCGACCAATGGAGCCCAAGCATTACCCCAAAAGGGTGTTACCGCTGTGAAGTTATGGGCGCCTTTGACATGATTCTGGGGTACAACCTCGGTTTACCCATAGAAAAAGGCTGGTGGAATAAACCGATTTCCGCGTTCCAAAAACAGATTTCAACTTTCTGCCCGCTTTGTTCGGTTTGTATACCGCTTAAACCTCGTCGAGATCGGGACCACAAAGATGACATCACTGCTTCAAACTTGGAATTGTTCAAAAACTCTCCACGAATAAAGAGCGGACAATATGTCCTTTTTGACGAGGAAAAATTCAAAATATCCGAGGTTAGCTTTGAAAAGTGGCAACCTGAGCGATATCGTCGACCAACCCTCATTGAGAGTTTATACAAATCTTTTAAGAGGAAACTCAGGAAATACGTTAAATCCTAAGAGGACACAATTTTTGTAAGTTACAAGAATTTTTAAACAAGTTCAGCAAATGTGATTTTATGATTTCAGGGTTCATGATAGTTAAAAACGTGCTGGAGCAAGGTTATCCCTTTGTTGAAGCAATAGCTTCTGCTTTGCCCGCATGTGACGAATTTTTGGTTTCAGATGGATACTCAACAGACGGGACCTTTGAAATCTTGGAAAAAATCGCCAAAGCAAACTCAAAAGTTAAGGTTTATCGTTATCGGTGGCCTGACAAAAAAGACATGACTGTACTGGCTGACGTTACCAACGAAGTACGAGGCAGATGCCAACATGAGTACATCTTTTCGATTCAAGCCAACGAAATAATCCATGAACAAACAGCCAACTATATCAAAGTTCTGCCAAGCATTTACCCGGACGTTAATACATTTAGTTTTCCCTTCGTACAATTGTTGAACACTCGCAAACTAAATGAAGAGTACCGATTTCGCTTTTCGAAAAATCTGCCTGAAGTAATTGCCATCGAAGATGCATGGAGGTTGGGTTTAGATAAAAGGTACCTGAGGAAGAAAAAAATTAAAGCCTTTTTAAACCCAAAACGGCTTTCCAACTATTTAGACAAAGGCATAGAACTTGTATATGGTAATAATTGTCATGATCACCTCTCTAGGGCGATCTATTTACCTAAACATATCTACAGGTATTGGGCGCTTTTTCCAGAGATGTTCCTAAAAAAAGCCAAACGACACGCAGAATACTTTACCATGCCTAAATTCCAAGAGGCATACGAAACGTTGAAGACCAAGACAGATGATTCTGAGTTTTGGAAACTGGCTTCAGAGTTTTTGATGGACATACAGTATAAGCTTAGGTATCACTATCCTGAACCATACGGTTTCGTAGAAAGAAAGGAACATCCGCCGATTATTCAAGAATTCATCGATAACCCAAAAATCAAGCAGTACTACGTGCGTGAGGAATTGTTCGATCAAATCAGTAAGCTATGATAGCTTTACAGATAAGTTTTCATAAAAGAAGCAAGATAACAATGCCACGTTAATGCCACGGCTAAACAAGTGGAGTCTTCTTAAGTGACTGAAATTCAAGCAACGATAAAACTCAGAATAGATGTTGATTACCCTTATCCCTCGTCGAGGAAGAAAAGTTTTTTCTATGTGGCATTAGGCATCAAAAACAGAAAGGGAAAAGATTATCTTAGAAATGCCCGTGTCATCGCCAAAATGGTAAACGAATCGCCCAAAAAGGTGAAAGCTTACTGGTTCTTTACGCCGTATACGATTCCCGATAAAAAACTTTTGGAACTGCTACAGCCGGATAGACATGAAATCGGATTACATATAGCTAACGACGCAGAAAAAGAACTAACGAGTCTAGAGAAGGGAACTGGAAGAACCGTGAACTTCTACACATATCATGGTACCTCCAACAGGTTTGCGCAACTACTTTGGAAACGTAAACTTGGGCAAAAGCAATCTTCAGTGCCCAATGGTTTCCCGTTGCAGTCTTTTCATGAATACAAAACTACCAGCTTAGATACTAGAATATTTGAGGTTGGACTGGATACCGTAAAAGAGGAAATTAAAACGTGGTTAAAGGAAGGTACAGTGATATCTATTCATCCAGAATGGCTATTCGTTACTGGCAAAAAAAACCACAGAGGCCGCTACTACGAAGCACTAAAATTTTTGCTTGAAGTGGATGATGAATTTGACTCTGTCCAAGTTAGAAAGAAGTTCTTTGTAAAGATAGCTAAAGATAACCAAGAATACGAAAAAAATGCCTCTCCAACTCAAGCTTTCATCGAAAAACTTGAAGAACGCAGGGTGGATATCTACACTTTTCTAGAACGCGCCTGGTGTTGCCCAATAACGAATCCGCAGAGTAATTGGTTGCGAACGGAAGACAATGTGGGTTTGTTAGAGATAACAACCTTTGATGACTGGTTCAGTTCGGTGGGTAAGAAAACCCGCAATATGGTTCGGCGAGCCGAAAAGAGCGGTGTAAAAGTCAAAGTGGTCGATCTCGACGACAAGTTGGTTGAGGGCATCTGGAAGATCTACAATGAAACACCGATTAGGCAGGGTCGAGCCTTCCCGCACTATGGAGAATCACTCAAATCCGTAGGCGACAATATGGCTATGGCAAAAAAAGCCACTTTCATTGGAGCCTACATTGACGACGAATTAGTTGGTTTTATCCAGATTGTCTACGGTGACCAAATCGCCATCATCTCCCAGATCCTCTCGTTACAGAAACACTGGGACAAAGCCCTAAACAATGCTCTTCTAGCCAAAGCAGTAGAAGTTTGTGCGGCCAATGGCAACAGGTGGCTTATGTATGGCAGAATCGGAAACCACCCCTCATTGGATACTTTCAAGGAAAACAACGGCTTCAAAAAGTTTCCCATTGCGCGTTACTATGTGCCATTAACTTCGAAAGGTAGAGTTGCTATACGTTTGGGGTTGCATCGTGACCTCAAAGATGCTCTGCCACAGTGGCTAAAGGGCCCGCTTATTCCTGTTTTCAGCTGGATAAGCAGAAATAAGGCTAAGGTTAAAAGACGCCTAAGAAGCCGCCAATAACATACTGAAAAAAGGGTAAGAGGTAATATTATTAGCCTGTTCACGTAAAAGAAATTAAAGGTTGATAAGTTTGGTGAAATCCAAAAAAGTCCTTGTCACAGGCGGAGCAGGCTTTATCGGCTCATGGCTCGTTGATGAACTTATTGAAAGAGGTCACAAAGTCGTAACGGTTGACGATCTAAGCGGAGGCTACGAATCAAACGTTAACAAGAAAAGTAAATTCATCAAAGCAGACCTTCGTGACCGCCAAAAAGTCGACACAATTTTTAGTGAAGAAAAATTCGACATAGTTTTCCATTTAGCTGCCTACGCAGCAGAAGGGCAATCAATATTTTCACCCATCGAAATCAACGACATAAACTTAACACCTATGAATAACCTCTTAGTTGCTGCGGTCAACAACAACGTCCAAAAATTCGTTTTCACCTCTTCAATGGCAGTCTATGGGAGCCAGCAACCACCTTTCAGTGAAGAAATGTTGCCTATGCCCGAAGACCCATATGGATGCGGCAAAGCTTACTGTGAAAACATGCTCAAAATATTTGCTCACACGTATGATTTTGATTTTGTAATTATACGGCCCCACAACGTTTATGGCCCAAGACAAAACATCGCTGACCCCTTCAGAAACGTATTGGGAATTTGGATAAACCGAATTATGAAGAACAAAGAACCCTACATTTTCGGTGACGGTAAACAAGAACGGGCTTTCTCTTACATCGGCGACGTGGCACCTGCCATCGCTAATGCAGGCTTAGAAAGTAAAGCTAACGGCGAGACAATTAATGTTGGCAGCGACGAGGTTACCTCAATAAACGACGCTTGCCAAGTTGTCTTAAAAGCCATGAACAGCAAGCTTAAGCCTATTTATCAGGATGCAAGACCCGGCGAAGTGAAATACGCGTATTGTACTAGTGAGAAATCACAAAAGCTACTCAACTACAAGACAACGACGAACTTGAAAAAGGGCATTGAAATCATGGTTAAGTGGGCAAAAGAGGTCGGTCCTCAAGAACCAACCTATAGGTTGCCGCTTGAGATAACAAAGAAAGCGCCGCAAGTTTGGAGAGAAAAACTGGTTTAGCGGTGCCTATAACTTATTTTCTTTGTCTATACCTTGTTGAAAATGAACTGTTGAAATAGAGCCCCCTTTTGACTTTGTAATTTTAAATCCTGCTTCTAGAAATTTCGAAGTAACCGCTTTTCGAACTTGCAGGCCATGCAGCTCAATAATGTACTGGGGGATTTTTCTCAGGACCTCACTTGGAACTGTGGTAAGACATATTTCGGCTCCTTCGCAGTCGATTTTTGCAATATCGGCTTTGCTCTGATTTATTATGTCTGTGATGTTCGTGATTTTGACAATTTCTTTTCTAGGTTGATCGCTACCTTCATAAACTGGGTCGAAAATGCTAAGCGCCGTGATAGTGTTTTCATTACCAATTCCAGAGCAATGAATTTCAGCGTTAACATGGTTAGAGCTAGCGTTCTTTTCGATTAATCGGCAATATTCATGGACGGGTTCATAAACGATAACTTTTTTTGCTCCTACCATGCCAAAGTAGACGGCTGATTCGCCCTGAAAACCACCAATATCAAGGACAACCCTATCATTAAAGTCTGCTTCGTACGCACCTGAATTCAACTCTTTGAATATCTCCAACATTCTAAAGGTGCCTTCTAGTTCGAGTTTACCCTTTTTTATTCGGAAAATATCTTCATCGACCTTAGTAATCTGATAATTATTCTTTTCAAAGAAATCTGCAAGCTGGCACATTCTGCATACTATTTTTAGATTTGCTGTCATCTTGAAGTCGCCGAAATCCGCCTCGAATAGATCATAAGTCACTTGTCTGATTCCATATCTTTTCAGTAAACTAATATTATCTCGGGCATTCCTAAACTGTGGAAATGTAAGTTCCAGTGTAGGACCTCTTCTGAATTGAATTTTTTTCCTGTCAGGGTAGGGTAAACAATCAAGTGGTTTAGAGGTGACAGTTAATGTTTTTATTAGTCCAGTTAAAGTAACCAATTACATTCCTTTCCATTTTGGGGGGCAATACCAAGGTTGATGATTTTTAATTATTAATCTTCAGAAGACTGAATCTATATTCGAAATCCATGTTTCAATTCAGCTCTTTGGAGATGGTACTGGTTGATTTTTGACTCAAAGGTTTTTTATAAATAGACAAAAGCTATACTCAACTGTTGAGGAGTCACCTGTTGGTTTATCCGCTTACCTACGTGGTCATCATCAACTGGAATGGCAAAGCCATCCTGCATAAATGCTTGTTAACCTTCTTTGCCAACACCAAAAGCGACAATTGCAGAGTCATCCTAGTGGATAACGGAAGCACCGACGGCTCAGTCGAGATGCTGCAAAAAGACTTCCCACAAATCCAACTAATAAAAAACAACTCCAACAAAGGGTTCTCAGCAGCGAACAATCAGGGTATCCGAGTTGCCCTTGCAAACGGCGCCGAACAGGTTTTACTGTTGAACAATGACATAGAAATCACTGACAGCCAATGGCTCGAAAAACTCACAACCGTATTGGAATCTGACCCCCAGATCGGCGTTGCTGGCTGCAAGCTTCTTTTTGGGGATGGGCGAATTCAGCATGCCGGTGGCGTTATAACGCTTCGAGGGGCTTCCCATCGTGGTGAACGCGAGGTTGACGGGGGGCAGTTTGATAGGGTTGAATTTGTGGATTATGTTACTGGTGCAGTGTTGCTGATTAAGGCGAAGGTCATTAGAGAAATCGGGTTATTAGATGAGGGGTATTCTCCTATTTACTGTGAGGACAGCGATTGGTGTGTCCGTGCAAGACTCCGAGGCTACAAGATAATCTACACTCCCAAGCCAACGCTGATTCACCATTGCGGCGTTGACACCGCGAAGATGGGTTCCAAAAAAGCGTTCATTTTCAGGAAAAGCGCCATCCGATTTTTCTTACTCAACTACCAAACCAAAGACATCCTGAAGCGTCTTGTTAGGTTCGAGTTTCCATCAGTCATAGCTTGCTTTATTGGCCGTAACAGAAAAGGAGGCTTCCCCCTTGTCTTGCGTTCTGACGCTTCGAAGAGACTTGCGTTTCTTGTTGGCACATGGAGCCCCAGCATACGCGACCTCAGAGGCATCTTGGCTAAACGTCAGCAGAGGTTCCAGTACAAAAGAAAACTGCAACTCTCCAACTAAACAATGCGCTCGTAGACTGTTGCCAGTTGCTTGGCAACCTTGTTTGCTTCAAAAGCCTCCAAAACCCAGACGCGTCCATTGCGTCCCATGCGTTCCCGCTCTTTTTTGTCAAGCAAAAGCTCATCTAAAGCCGAAGCAAGTGCTGGGGGGTTTTTTTGTTCAACCAATATGCCTGTAACGCGGTTCTTGACGATTTCGGGGATGGAGCCTGTAAAGGTGGAGATTACGGGTTTTTCGGTTGCCATGGCTTCAACTATTGAGTAGCCGAATTGTTCCGCCCAGAAATCTGTTTCGACACTTGGCAAACAGAAGATGTCAGCTAAGTTGTGGACCTGAGGCATTTCTGAATACTTGACGCTGCCGAGGAATCGGAGGTGGCCTTGTATTTTCAGTTTTTCAGATAGGTTGTGGATTTCTGTTTGCATTTTTATTGTTCCAGTTCCCGCGATTAGCAACTCAACATTTGCATGATTTTTTAGTACTATTGAGAACGCGTGGAGTAAGTCGAATATGCCTTTTTCGGGGGTCAGGCGTCCCACAAAGAGGATTTTGGTTTTATCCTCTGAAACATTAAACCTGCCGGGTGCTGCTTTGGTTGTTGGTTTGAATCTTTGGCAGTCTAGACCTGCGGGGATCACCGAAATTTTGTCTGGGTTGACGCCTTCTATGGTTAGGGCTTCTTTGGCTTTTTCTGTTATGGCTATGAAGTGGGTTACGTGTTTGCGGTTGTATTCTTGGATTTTTAGGTAAGGTTTTCCCTTGACGTTAAAGGGGAGGTTTTCCCACTGTGTTGCCACGGTTGGTTTGCCTGTTTTTACTGCTTGGTACGTGAAGGGGTACCATATGTCTGCTGAGTGGATGATGTCGAGGTCTTTGGCTATTTTGTTTAAGCCGACTACTCGGAGGTTCCAGGATTCAAAATTGTACTTTGTTGCTTTGCCGACTAGGGAGAACAAGGGTTTTAGTTTGCCCTTTGTAAGTGACCGAAGATTGTGACCCGCCCTCAATGGGAAGCTGATGTCTGAGAGTTGTTTTACTTTGTCGCGTGTCGTTATGCCTATGGGTTGATAGCCAAATTGAGGTAGTTTCTCAAAATATTGCCCTTCATATGGGTTTAGGTTTGGTCCCCTCAAGACACCGACTTTTCGCAAGTTAAACTTTACCTGTGGTTTATGATTACTCTTTATGTTGGCTAAAAATGCTTGTGTAAAAACAGATCAGAGTAAAAGTTTAGCTAGGAAGTCCATGAGTTCGGGTTTACTTAGGAACCCTCGAAAGATGGCTTTGCCGCTTGTGTAGAGACGAAAAGAGCGGTTTTCGTAAGTTAACTCGAAGATGATGCCTGCAAGGTTGTTTTTAAGCGTGGCTTTCTTAAGTATGTTGGCTATGGCTTCGTCTTTTTTTTCATACTTGAAGTTAACAATCAGATCGCTTTCTGCGCCGCAAGTGCCCTCGATACGAGACACATAGTCAGCGACAGTTGACATATTACCCCTCAAGCCCCCGCAAAATCTCTACGAAGCGGTCCACTTCAGCGGGCGTGTTGTAGATGTAGAAGCTTGCCCGAGCAGAGGACTCCAGCTTGAAAAGTTGATGCAACGGTTGGGCGCAGTGGTAGCCGCTGCGGATGGCGATTCCGTACTCGTTAAACAGCGCGGCTGCCTCGTGAGATGAGAAGCCTTTGAGGCCGAAGGGGACGATGCCGCATTTTCTGGACAGATCGCTTGGGCCGTAGAGGGTGATGTTGCTGCAGTCTCTGAGGCGTTTGTAGGCGTATTCGGTTAACTCTTTTTCGTGGGCAAACACGTTGTCCATGCCTAATTCCGAGAGGTACCTAACAGCTGCTCCTAAACCCACAGCACCCGCGATGTTTGGGGTGCCTGCCTCAAACTTGTAGGGCAACTCATTCCAAGTTACAGTACAGCGTTCTTGGCTGTAGGAGACTTCTTTTATCATTTCGCCTCCGCCTTGGAACGGGGACAGTTTTTGGAGAACGGCTTTTTTTCCGTAGAGGACACCGATGCCTGTTGGAGCCAGCATCTTGTGCCCCGAGAACGCCAAAAAATCCATATCCATGTCTTGCACGTCAACTTTCATGTGGGGCACGGATTGGGCGCCGTCAACCAGCATTAAGGCGCCGTTTTCGTGGGCGACTTTGGCGATGCGTTTGACGTCGTTTATGACGCCTGTGACGTTGGAGACGTGGCTTAGGCAGGCGATTCGGGTTTTGGATGTGATTTTGCTTTCGAAGTCCTTGTAGTCTAAGGTGCCGTCGTCGTGGACTTTAGCGTAGTTTAATTTGAAGCCTTTGCATTTGGAGAGGATTTCCCATGGTACGATGTTGCTGTGGTGCTCCATAAGCGAGACCAGTACTTCGTCGCCCCGCCCAAGGTTGCTGCAACCCAAAGAGTACGCGACTAGGTTGATGGCTTCGGTTGTGCCGCGTACGAAAACGATTTCGCTGGGGGATTTTGCGTTGATGAACTTCGCGGTGTCTTCGCGGGCGGTTTCGTAGAGTTCTGTGGCTTCGGTTGAGAGGGTGTGGACGCCTCGGTGGACGTTGCCGTTGTGGCGGGTGTAGTATTCGACTATGGCGTCTATGACTTGGCGGGGTTTCTGGGTAGTGGCGGCGTTGTCAAAGTAGATTAGGGGGTTGCCGTTGATTTGGCGGTTTAGAATGGGGAAGTCTTGTCTGACTGCTTGGGTGTTCACTGTTGCTTTTCTGCCTCAGGTTTCATCCTCTTAGAGAGTGTCTTTGCCAGTTCCTCTTCTTCAAGCGCCTGCTTCTCCTCAAAAGTGTGTTCTTTTGAGAGCCAGCTTGGGTAGGCGATGTTTTTTTGGTCGAAGTAGAGGCGGATGGCGCGTTTGAGTGCGCCGACCGCTAAAACGCCGCAGTGGAATTTGACGCTGGGTAAGCCGCCGATTTCTTCGGTGACTTTTTTCCAGGTTATGTCTGTCCAGGCTTTTTCGAGTGTTAGGTCTTTGATCATTTCGGTGACTATGCTGCTGGTGGCGATGTTGGCTGCGCAGCCGTAGCTTTCAAACGTTGCTTTTTCGATGACTTGTCGGTCGTTGATTTTTAGGTAGAAGGTGATCATGTCTCCGCATGCAGGGTTGCCTGCGACTGCGACGACGGTTGCGTCTTCCATTTTGCCCAAGTTTTTGGGGTTGCGGAAGAGGTCCATGACTTTGGGGTTATACGGTAAAGGTATACGTGACATGTTTAGTGTACTCCTGTTGAGCCAACTATCCCTCTTATACGATTCACTGCTGATGGTAGAACGTCTAGAACGTAAGATATATCGTCTTCTGTATGGGTGCGGGTAACTTTCATGAGAATGCTGCCGTGCGCTTCCTCAAAGATGCGTCCGATGGCGATTAAGACGTGGCTGGGTTGGAGTAGTCTGCGGCTGCATGCGCTTCCGCTTGAGACGTAGACGCCTTTGAGGCTGAGTTCGATGGTTAAGGCTTCGCCTTCGCAGCGCAGGATGCTTATGTTGGCGTTGTCTGGGCTGCGTTTGTCGCCTCTGGGACCGTTGAAACGTAAGTCGGTTAGCTCAGCGAATATGCCGTCTACGAGTTTGTCACGCAGAGCGCGCAGTTTCGCCACGTTGCCCTCGAAGTCTGTAAATGCAAGTTCAGAAGCTTTTGTGAAGCCAACTATTAGGGGGGTGTTTTCGACGCCTGGCCAAAGTTTCTGGGTTCCGATGGGGCCTTCCAAGATGCGCTCCAAGTTGATGCCTTCTTTGAGGTAGAATGCTCCGACTCCGCGGGGGCCTTGGATTTTGAAGCTGCTCACGGTTGCCATGTCTACGCCGAGTTGCTGGACGTTTAGGGGGATTCTGCCGTATGCGTCTGAGGCGTCAGTGTGGAAGAGTGCGTTTGGGTTTTTGGCTTTGACTATGTCGACTGCTTCTTTTAGGGGTTGGATGGTGCCTACTTCGTTGTTTACTGCTGCGATGCTGACTAGGACGGTTTGGTTGTCGATGGCTTCTTTGAGTTTTTCAAGGTTGACAAAGCCTTCGTTGTTGACGGGGATTTTGGTGGTTGAAAACCCGAATTTGCTCATCATCTCGGCTACTTGCAAGACGTTGATGGGTTCGATTTCGCTTATGACGATTTTTTTGCCTTTGTCTTTCTGTGCAAAACAGGATGCGACTATGGCGAGGTTGTTGGCTTCGGTTTCGCTTGGGGTGAAGGTGATTTCTTCGAGGTTTTTGGCGCCGAGGTAGCGGCTGATTTTTCCGAAGCAGCCCATGATGGTTTCGAAGGCTTCCCAGCCTGGTTTATGGGTTAAGGTGGGGTTGCCGTAGGCTTTTTTGTTGTAGTAGGGGAGCATAGCGTCGAGGACTTCTGGGGGGACGGTGGTGCTGTTTTCGTTGTCGAGGTATACTTCGTGGGTTATGCCTTCGTGGAGTTTGAGAAGTTCTTTTACGTTTTCAACCATACAGTATCCTACCATAAAGTTTGGGATAGATAACTCGTCACAGTGCTAATGCATGTTCCAGTAAAAAAAGCTAGCCGCAAAAGTGTTTTGGGTATAGTGGTTGTGGTTTGTGCTGATTATTTTAAGGTTAAGGGTTGTTGTGGGGTTGTTTTGGTTTTTTGGTGGTTTTGGGTGTTTCAAATTAGTTTATCAACTTGTGCTTAACTTGGGTTAAACTAGTGTTTATATCTATTGTGTGGGTTGGATTATCCATCCAAGTGTTTAGTGGGTAAAAAGAATGCAAAACAAAAACAACACTTCACCCCTCCACCTTCTACCAACCAAAGCCGAACCAAACCATATGCTCCAAAAAAAGCAACAAAAGGAGACCTCCGGATGAAGAAAGCCTTCATCCTCATAGCAGTAGCTATCGCCGCAATAGCCATAGTCGCCGCCACCACAGGCGCATTTACGCTACTTAATCAAACCCAACCAACTTCCCCCACACCCACCCCAAGTTCATCCACCGCACCTCAACCCTCCACCACAGCTTCCGTTACTCCAACCTCCACTCCAACACCCAACTCAACTACTCAGTCGTCTTCAACAGGGGGTTCTGTATCGACACAACCAGTTCCCCTAATGGAGCCTACAGGTTCAGTGACCGTTGTAGATGCAAACGGTGCAAACGTTACTGTTCAACTTCCAGTTAATCGTATAGTGTGCCTCACTTCGGTCGAAACTGTTTACGCGTTAGGCGGAGGAGGTAAAATCGTGGGCATCGCAGGCATGTTGACCACAGATGTTAAAGCGGTTCTGCCATCGGCGATTCTAAATTTGCCCGTGGTGGGTGACAGAGACACATCCCCCAACATCGAAGTTATACTAGAGTTGAAGCCAGACTTGATTCTTGCCAGCCAAAGATTAACTGATGCCCATCGAAAACTGTTCGAAGACGCAGGCATAGCCGTCATCGAAGACTCAACCACAGGAATCCGCCGCAACCAGTACATGAGGAATCTGGGTTTGATTCTCAATGCACAGGCAAGGGCTGAAGAACTCATCAGTTATGAGCAGCATTATTGGGATCTGGTTGAGCAGCGTGTAGCAAATCTGCCACGGAGCCAGAAGCCTCTGGTTTACTTTGAATGGTACATGCAATGGTTCAGCACAGGTCCAGGCGGTTCATACACTAGGCTGATTGAAGCTGCAGGCGGAATAAATCTCGCTGAAAACGCTACTGTTGCTAATCCACAGTTAACCGCCGAGTTTATCATAGAACAGAACCCTGACATAGCCATCCGCATGCTTGACTACACTTCTGGGGAAACCCTTCAAGCGTTCCAGAACCTGCACAGTACTATAGCAAGCCGAACAGGCATGAGTGGAGTCAAAGCCGTCCAAAACAACCAGCTCTACGTCATCAAGAGTACGCTTTTGGTGGAGCGGGATGTGATTGGTTTGCTCTACTTTGCAAAGTGGTTCCACCCTGACCTATTCAAAGACATAAACCCAGCCGCAATACACGCAGAGATGATTCAGAAATACTACGGAACAACCCTTAGCGGAGTCTACCTCTACCCATGACAACCAAGAAAAAAGAAAAACCAGACGACACCTCAGTTCCCCTTTTTATTTTCTTTTTGATGCTTATCTGCTGCGGCAAAGCAAGTCTATAATCTTTCACTGACGCACTCTTTAGCGCCAAAGAAATTGAGATGCAAACCTAAACTTCTAATAACCCAGACAAATCATAGTAGCAACCATCAATATTTGTCGGCGAATCCTGTTGAAGATTGCAGAGTTACCCATCGCAGATTCAGTTAAAGAAATCCTCCACGGGCTGGGCATTTGTGAGTTGTTTCCACCGCAGGAGGATTGCATACGGGCAGGAGTGCTCGACGGCTGCAACATAGTGCTTGCCAGCCCCACTGCCTCAGGCAAGACGTTGATTGCGGAACTCTGCGCACTAAAGCATGTTTTGGAGAACGGCGGCAAAGTCATCTACCTCTCTCCTCTGCGGGCTTTGGCTAGTGAGAAGTTTGAGGAATTCCAAAAATACACAAGCATAACCAAGCCTGACGGGGGCAAGGTGGCTGTTGGAATCAGCACAGGCGACTTCGACACCGCCGACAACTGGCTAGCCCGATACGACATAATCGTGACCACTAACGAGAAGGCGGATTCGCTGCTTCGACACCGAGCGAAGTGGATGGACAGCATAAGCGCCGTCATCGCCGACGAAGTGCACCTGCTAAACGAAGCCGACCGCGGTCCAACTTTGGAAATTGTGCTGGCAAGGTTGATGCAGTGTAACCCCCGCATCCAAATCCTCGCGTTAAGCGCAACTATTAACAACGTGGATGAAATCGCGGGGTGGCTAAATGCACGGCACATCGTCACTACATGGCGCCCCATCAACCTAAAAGAAGGCGTCATCCTGCAAGACGAAATCCAGTACCGCGACGGCGAATCCCGAAAAATCGAGCAGGAAACCCGCCTAACCTTCATCAACATGGTCCTAAACACCCTGCGCAACGGTGGGCAAGCGTTGATTTTTGCCTCCACCCGCAAGAACGCGGTTTCTGCAGCGAAGACCGTTGCCAGCCACATGGACAAAGTGCTTGTTCCCAAAAGCGGCTCTAAGTTGGTTAAGAAGAGCCTTGAGCAGCAAACCAAAGGTGCATTGGAGAAGGAGGCAAAGAAAATTCTCGATGCAGGCGAGCATACGCAGATGAGTGACGAACTTGCAGAATTGGTCCGCTGTGGGGTGGCTTATCATCATGCGGGTTTGTCGGGGTCGCATCGTAAAATCATCGAGGATGCGTTTAAAGAGCGTAAAATTAAGGTTTTGACTGCGACGCCGACGTTGGCTTGGGGCGTCAACCTCCCCGCACGTACCGTCATCATTCAAGATTACCGTCGCTTCGAAGCAGGCTTAGGCAACTACCCCATCAGCGTCTTAGACTACAAGCAGATGGCTGGACGGGCGGGGAGACCGAAGTATGACAAGTTCGGCGAATCCGTATTGATTGCGAAGACTGCTGACGAAGCCGACTACCTCATGGAAAGCTACGTGTTGGCTAAGCCTGAACGCATCTGGTCACGGCTGGCGGTGGAGAAAATCATCCGCACCCACGTATTAGCCACAATCGCCTCGGACTATGCACACACCGAGCAGGGCATCTACAACTTTTTCGGCAAAACCTTCTACGCCTACCAATACGACGTCAAAGCCATCCAGAGCGTCATAAACAAAATCTTGCGCTTTCTCCACGACGAACAAATGATATACGTAGTGGGAGGCGATGACATCCGCGCAACCAGTTTTGGGAAACGTATAAGTGAACTCTACATCGACCCCCTAAGCGGCGTCATCATCCGCGACGCACTCCAAACCAAACCTCCGCTGCTAACAGAATTCAGTTTGCTCCAACTCATCGCCCACACCCCCGACATGGGGCCCATCATGCGTCCCTACCAACGCGAAATGGATAAACTCGCTGTAATCACCGAAGACCACAAGCAAGAGCTTTTTGTGGAAATCCCTGACCAGTGGAGCGACCACGTAGGCTACGCAGACTTCCTCGGCGAAGTTAAAACCGCCATGGTGCTCAACAACTGGATAGAGGAGTTGCCTGAAGAGAAAATCTTGGAGCGGTTCAACGTGCAGCCCGGCGATTTGTACCGCACGATTGAGAACGCGAAGTGGCTGCTGCACGCCACCGAGGAGTTGTCGCCTGTGGTGGCTAAAAACAAGGAAGTAACCGCGTTGGCTCGTGAACTAGTTGAGCGGGTTTCGAAGGGTATAAAGCGGGAACTCATGCCCATCGTCGCGTTAGAAGGCGTTGGCAGAGTTCGCGGCAGAATCATCTTTAACGCAGGCTACCACACCGTCGAAGACCTAAAACACGCCTCCATCGAAGAACTAACCGCCCTGCCCTCCGTGGGTCCCCGTTTGGCAAAGAAGATTAAAGAGCAAGTTGGCGGCTACGTGAAAAAGGATGAGTGGGAGAGCCTCAGCAAAGCCAGTAAAGCGCCTGAGGAATCCCAGCAGAAAGGACTCTTTGACTTCTAGGCGCCCTTTGCGAACTGCTCTGCCTGTTTGATTGCGGTTCCGAGGTAGTTTTTGGGGTCAAGCGCCGCCTCAATCTCCTTCTCCGAAAGCGTTTTGCTGACGAGTTTATCTTCGAGAAGCGTTTGCTTGAAGGGCTTCTTTTCTACGGCGCTTTTGATGGTGAGTTGGCGGAGGAGTTCGTGGGCTTCCTGTCGGTTGACGCCTTTTTTGACCAGCGCCATCATGACGGACTCCGACATCGCACGACCCTCTGTCGCGGACATATTCGCAAGCATTCGTTGGCTGTCCACTCGGAGGTTGGCAACGATGTTACACATCAAGTTCAAGATGTAGTCGAGTAAGATGGAGGATTCGGGCAAAATGAACCGTTCCGCAGAGGACTGGGTGAGGTCGCGTTCATGCCAAGTCACCATATCCTCCAACGCAGGCATAGCCAAACTGCGGACAATTCTTGCTAAACCACAAACCCGCTCACAGGTCTCAGGGTTCTGCTTGTGAGGCATGGTGCTACTGCCAACCTGCTTTTTGGCTTCGAAGGATTCGAAAACCTCTGCGATTTCGGGGCGCTGGAGCTCGCGGATTTCGGTGGCGAAATTCTCCAATGAACTGGCGATCATGGCGTAGATTGAGATGACTTCGGCGTAGCGGTCCCGCTGCACGATTTGGGTGGAAATCTCCGCTGCCGACAAGCCCAGCCGCTTCATAACCAGCGCTTGAATTTCGACTGCGTGCTCGCCGAGTCCCGCTTGGGTGCCGACTGCGCCGCTAACTTTGCCTGCTAACGCGCGTTTTTTGCATTCGTCGAGGCGTTGAAGGTGGCGGTTGACTTCGTAACCCCAAACAGCGAATTTAAAGCCTAAAGTGATGGGGAGGGCGTGTTGGCCGTGGGTTCTGCCAATCATGACTGTGGCTTTGTGTGTGGCGGCTTGTTTTTGGAGGATAGTTTTGAATTCGGTGAGGCGTTTTTCGAGGACGGCGATGGCGTCTTTTAGTTGCAGGGCGTTGGCTGTGTCTACGATGTCGTAGCTGGTTGCGCCGAGGTGCACGTATGCGCCGCTTGAGCCACATTGCTCAGAGAGCGCCCGCACCAACGAGGCGATGTCATGCTTGATTTCCTTCTCAATCGCCTTTACGCGTTCAACTTTAACGTATTTGGTGGATGCCATATCGGCAATTTTCGCGGCGTCCTTTTTGGGTATGTTGCCCACTTCAGCATGCGCCAACGCAAGGGCAGCTTCCACATCTAAAAGTTTCTGCACACGGGTTTCTTCGTCGAAGATTTTAAGCATCTCAGGCGTTCCGTAGCGGCCTGTGTCTATAGGTAAGATTGGCAAGTTAGAGTTTCCTCAAGCACAAGGTATTGACGATTGAAGATTAATGTTTTGTGCGATTGAATGGTCAGTTTCTGTTTCGTAAACTCGTCAAGGGCCTAAATAGAGTTATAGGTGAGCACCCAAAATCTAAAATACAAATCAGCTTTCAATAAGGTTTGAAGGGAACACTGTTGTCTCATCGCCTAAGAGAGGGAAAAACAGCCGACATAATTTTCGGAGTAACCATTCCCACCATCGTTGCATTATTAATCGTTGTAGTTTCAACCCAATCCTCTGTTGCAATTATCGGACTAAAATACGCATTACTAGAAGCCATAGTTGTCGTAGGCGTTCCCATGCTCATCGGGCTAATTTGGAATCAGTGGGCTGGCGGCGCATCAGGTTTTCTTTTAGGCAGCCTCTACGCGTTATTTTACGCAGACCAACTCTACGCGTCACAGGGCTCAGCCGACATGAGTCTCTTGGGCAACTTGGTAAGCGCCATGTTAATCGGCTACATCGCGGGCGCTTTAGGAAAACGCTCCCTGAATGTTCGGCGGCTCATAATGGCGGGAGTTACAGCGGGAGTGATGGGCTCGTTGATTGTGATTTATTCAAGCCTGTATTCCCCCATTCTGGGAATAACCCTTTCAGGTGTCGCGCTTGCCTTCCTGTCGAGGATTCTTGCAGGGGTCATTGTGCCGTTTATCGCAAGGGCATTTCTGCGGCATGGCGCAGCAAAAAAGCAACTGGAGTTAAGTTGATTTAAGTTCCTTTTTAAACTTGAGTCCATAGTTGTTTTGCTTCGAAGGAAGGTTATTGTTTACCGATTCACTAGCAATGTTTGGGTGATTGATTGAAAGTTACTGTTGCAGTGTTAGATAAGCATGGCGACAACGCAGTTACGCGGATGCTAGATGTGCTGCAATCTTTTGATGTGGGGCAGGTTTCGCATTTTGCGGTGGTTACGCCCAAGAAAGGCTTCTTTGAAAAACCCTTAGGCATAGTTAACAGGCAGGGGCTTGACACATCCACCGTGCTTGGCTGCATCAGCACAAGACCCATCGCCTCAAGCAGCTACGACTTCCTGCAATTAGAAGAAGCAACTGTTGCATTTGAAGGCAGAGTATACGCGCCCGTGCCCAAAGCCGCTCTAACCAGTCAGCTAGCTAAAGAGCGGCAGCACTGCGAAACCAGCCTCCAACCCCTCATTGAACAGGTAGACGGCGACTACGCGTTTTGGATGCTCAAAGAGGGCTGGGTAGCCGCAGGCAGAGATCCCATAGGCGTGCAACCCCTCTATTATGGCGAAAACCAAGACATCGCCGCCTACGCCACCAACCGTAAAGCGCTCTGGCGACTCGGAATCGAGAACCCCGCGTCGTTTCCGCCGGGAACTTTGGGGTTCGCAGACAAAAACGGCTTCAAATTCAAACCCATAAAAACCCTCAAGTACACAGCACCCAAGGAGATAACGCTCGACCAAGCAGCAAAGGAACTTCAAAAGCTCCTTGTGGAGTCGGTTAAGCGCCGCGTACAGGGCTTAAAGGAAGTTGCAGTTGCATTTTCAGGTGGCTTAGACAGCAGCGTCGTTGCCTACTTGGCGAGCAAGCAAGGCGTCAAGGTTGAGTTGTTGCATGTGAGTTTGGAGAATCAGCCTGAAACCGAGGAAGCCCTCGAAGCCTCAGAAGCATTGGATTTGCCCATGCAAATTCACCTCTACAAAGACTCCGACGTGGAAGCTGCATTGCCCAAAGTGGTTGAGTTAATCGAGGAAGCTGACCCCATCAAAGCCGCCATCGGTGTCCCCTTCTACTGGGCAGCACAGCAAGCAGCAGAAGCAAAACACAAAGCGCTATTGGCGGGGCAGGGCGCAGACGAGTTGTTCGGCGGCTACCAACGCTACGTCACCGAGCACTGCAAAGACGGAGTTGAAAAAGTCCGACGCACCATGTTCAGCGACGTCGTCGGCATTCATGAGAGTAATTTGGAGCGGGACCTCAAAATCACAGGGTTCCACGACGTGGAGTTGCGGTGCCCCTTTGCCTCGTTTGAGGTCGCCGAGTTCGCCATGGCTTTGCCTGTGGAATGCAAAATCGAGAACAAACCCGACACGCCACGCAAGTTGGTGCTGCGCAAAGTCGCTGAGAACCTCGGTGTTCCAGCGGTAATTGCAGCTAAGCCTAAGAAGGCGGTGCAGTACTCGACGGGGATAAACGACGCGGTCAAGAGGATAGCTAAAAAACACGGCAAGACAGTTAACGAGTACGTTGGGGAACTGTTCTTGAAGACTAAAGCGTAGTTGCGAATTGGCTGCTTTATATAAGGGAGGGGAGGTCACCGCTGAGAGGTCGCGTGGCTTCTTTGTTGTTTACGGGGTTAGTCTTACGCGGTCTCTTGGGTACAGGGTAACTTCGCGGATGTTCTTTATGCCCGTCAAAATCATCGTGAGCCGCTCTAAACCAATAGCCCAACCCGCATGCGGAGGCATACCGTAATCAAAAGCTTGCAAGTGCATCTTAAACGATTCAGGGTTGAGGCCTTTCTCTTTTAGGCGCGCTATAAGCTGGTTTTTGTCGCAGATACGTGTACCGCCTGAAGTTAACTCTATGTAGCCAAACATCAAGTCGAAGCCCTCGCTGACTTCTGGGTTGTCGTCGCGGGGTTTAATGTAGAAGGCTTTGGCATGTGTTGGCCAGTCAGTTATGAAGTAGAATCCGGGGTAGCTTTTGCCCAAGACGCGGAAGGCTTCTGTGGATATGTCTTCACCCCATGGAACCTCGACACCCTGCGCTTTGAGGTCAGCTAGCACCTGCGTGTAAGTTAACCGCTTAAACGGTAAAGCTGGAACTTCTAGGGTGTGACCCAAAACAGCGAGTTCCGCTTGGCACTTCTCTTTAACTACACTGAAAGTGTGATGGATAACTTGTTCAAGCAACTCCATAACGTCGTCAGCGTCAGCAAAAGCCAACTCGATGTCGACCGAGGTGAATTCGCTAAGATGGCGTCTGGTATGGGATTCTTCTGCACGGAAGAAGGGCCCGACTTCGAAAACCTTTTCAAAACTAAGCGTCAACTCTTCTTTGTAGAGTTGGGGACTCTGCGCAAGGTAAGCCTTCTGCCCAAAGTAGTCGATGCAGAAAAGTTCCGCTCCACCCTCCGTTGCCGAAGCAATGATGCGTGGGCTATGTGCCTCCATGAAGCCTTTCTCAAAGAGGAAGCTGCGGATAGCCTCCAACGCTACATGCTGAATTTTAAAGATAGCTAAACTAGATTCCAAAGTGAGATCAAGAGGCCGTGCATCTAGGCGGACTTCGATGTTGGCAGGGGTTTTGCCCGTGATGTCTATGGGTAACTGCTCAGTTGCGGTGCTAAAAACCTTGATGCTTGTTGGGACAACTTCGACGCCGCGTTTGGTCATGTTGGTTTTTTTAACTGTGCCCTTAACTGCGAAGCTGAAACGTTTCTGTAGCACATCGGATTTTGCTAAAACTTCTGGAGCGACCCTTTTTTTAGGTATGGTAATTTGGACTGTGCCTTCACGGTCTTGCAGTATGAGAAAGCGCAATCCGCCAAGGTCGCGCACTTCTTGAACCCAACCAAACAGGGTGATTTCTTTGCCGTCTAAGTCAGGGGTTACTTGAGATGAATAATGAGTTCTAACCCAGTCGCCGATAGAGTCCAAGTTCATACTGCTTGCCAACCTTTTTAGTCTGCAATTTCAACACGCAAAGACATCTTGCGTACTTTAGTCGCGATTTCCTTGAGGGCTTTTAGGTCCATGGGCAATTGCGCGCCACGTTTTCTGCGTAGGATTACTCGGGTTTCAGTGGTTCCGTCTGGAAGCCAAATCGTGTTGATGGTTAAGATGCTGAAGGGAACAAAGAGGTCTTCGAGGAATTTGCGGTCATCAACACCGTACTCGAGTACACGCACGTTTCTGTTGGTTTCGTCGCCGATGGCTTTGACGATTTTGCCGCCGTAACCCAAAATCTTGGGGACATCACCGTGCCCAACGAGGATGGCTAAGGTTTTGTCAACGTCCACTGCCCTATAGAAGCAGACGTTTTGCAGGGTGGGATACTTTTCTTCTAAGTTAAGCAGTAAGCGGGCGATTTTGAGGTCTAAGTCACTGATTTCGCCAGCTTTAACTTTAGCTGAACACTTCTGGCATAGTATGCCGCTTTTGAGGCAGAAACTGCATAGTTCTGTTTTCATTTGCGAGTCGGTTTTCCTGCAAAGAAGGAGATCCGCGTAAGTTTAACCTGTGACCTAACGTGTCAACACGATTTCGATGGTGCTGACGTTTGTGCCGCCCTGTGTGCCTTCCTCTGCGTCTATGGGAAGAAACTGGTCTGTTCCGATTTTGATGGCTTTGATTTTGGCGTCGGGGAGGAATCTGTGTCGGACTACTTCGGCGACGTCGATGGCTCTGCAGATGCTTTTGCCGCGTGCTTTTATGCTGACGTCTTTGGCTCCGCCGTGGAAGAAGGTGATGACCGCAAGGACGTAGTTCATGATTGGCTTCTTGCCGATGAGGACCGCGTTGGGGGCTTCTGTCACGGTTTCGCTTCACTCCTAGTTTACTTTTAAGTGGCTTCATTTACATTTTTTTCCACATAAATACATTGTGGTATGGCTGAAGTTTTCTGGCGGCAAATCAATCGCTGTTAAAACCTTCTACTTTTTTATCGCTAACTGATGCTTAGATGCTTTTTTGTTATGGTTTTAAGCCATCAAATTCTTAAGCAACCACAACTATTGTAAAGGTTTATCTTACCAAAACTTACCAATAGTGAGCAAATTGGAGCCATTAACTAAACGATCAATCCAACTCCTAAAAACCCTCTTCGAAAAAGGAAAATCCACTAACACCTACACACTCAGAGTCAAACAAGACGAGCTTTCAACCCAACTGGGTGTAAGCCGCCAAGCCCTCAACGTTCATCTGCGGAAACTTAAAAACCGCGGCTACATCCGCACAGGTCGAGGCTTCATAGACGTCACCGAAAAAGGTCTATCTGCACTGGGTATCTCCACAACCCCTGCGTTTATTCTGCTCAAAGTTGCCCCCATGAAGCGGGTTCATGTGTATGAGCAAATTCGTGAGTTGGCGGTTTCGCGGGCTTTTCGTATTGCAGGTGAGGTGGATGCTTTGATTATGGTGGAACGGGAGAACCTTGACGAGTTTCTCAAAAAGCTCTACAGCATCGACGGTATAGAAGACACCCGTAGTTATGTTACCATAGAAGTAATCAAGTAGCCCTCTTCGCGCATGAATAAGGGTGTAGTAGACAAAAGGTATATCAGAGACTTAGGCATCAAAATGTAACCCTAAACGGAAGGAACACATAAATGCCGATATTAGACCCAGTCAAGAAAACCATCGCGCAGAAGCATCGCCTATACATGAAAATCTGCAGAGACTGCGGCGCACGCAACGCGGAAACAGCGCTCAAATGCAGAAAATGCAAGGGTAAAAACCTGCGCTGGAAGAAACGAGAAATCGTAAAGTAATAACCCACTTTCTTATTCCCCTTTTAACAGTTCAAAAAATTTAGTGTACGCCCTTTTGCTTCCTCTGCACCTAAAAGGAGGGTTAGAGTTTTTCTGTAACTAATTCCTTAGCGAACCCCGCCAAGAACTCGACGTTAAGCTTGGTTAGATACCAAAACGTGACCAAACTTAACCGTGACAGCGCCGCGTACGGCGTAAAAATAAACCTTGCCGCCATCCGTCGTGCCAGCTTGTAGAAGCCAAAGTGCCCATACCGCCTATACGAGATGCCGACGGTTACATAATTTTTTGAGGTCCCCAAATGGGTTGCACCCAAAAACGGCAGCACCTTCCACTTGTAACCCGTCTTTAACACGTAGCTTTTGAAGTATTGATCTTCTCCAAAGAAAACTTTAGGCGGATTATAGTCCTTCATGAGGACGCGACGGATAAGGATGTTGTTTATGTGCGGGTTAGTGTCCAACTTGCTGAGGTTGTAGACGGTTCCGACGACACGTTCGTATGCGGCGGCGTGGGGGTTTTTGTGGACTGCGACTGTTCCGATGGCTCCGACATCGGGTCTGATGTGAGCGGAGACTTTTTGGAGCCAATCTGGCGGCAGCAACATGTCGTCGTCGATCATGGCAACCCACTCCGTTGACGCTGATAAAACGC
Source organism: Candidatus Bathyarchaeota archaeon (assembly GCA_026014685.1). Classification (NCBI taxonomy): domain Archaea; kingdom Thermoproteati; phylum Candidatus Bathyarchaeota; species Candidatus Bathyarchaeota archaeon. The sequence goes on along the minus strand of JAOZHW010000007.1, from coordinate 443,650 downwards.
CGTGTTTTCGTGCCACGCTGAGGGGTTTTTCATGGGTGTTTATGATTTGTCCTGCACCCTTCATGGCTCTGATCTGCTTTAGCAGTGTTGGGTTGGCTTCGTCGCGGGAAGGCACAACAAAATCAACCTTGAAGTTGGGGTCAGAGCTGGGTGGCATGAGCATTATGTTTTGTGGGGCAGATAAAAAGATTGCCAAATTGTGTATGGAAATAGAAATAGTTGCATATCAAAAACAAGTTCAAGTTCAGAACCTGAATACTGGATGTCGATTCCCAATACACAACCTATTAAATACCCCCAACCCTTGAAGCACATGGATTGGAACGTGTGACCCCCCACCCCATAAAACAGCAACTCCGCCGAATAGCAAAAAGCAAATTTGCACTAAGCACAGTAGTCACCTCTCTGATTATCCTCGTAACAGCCGTCCTCTTAGCAGGCGTGGTTAGCTACTTTGCCATAAACGTCACCAGCACCCGTGCCCAAGAAGAAAGCTTAGCTTTAACTAAACAACACATTTGGCATGACTTCAACACTGGAACCACCCAAGCAGCAATCATAGCAATCAACACGGGCGGAAGAGACGTTGTAATCGATAAGTTAACCGTTCGCGGTCAAGAATGTGAATGGTCTAAAGTGTTCTATGCAGTCGTTTCCGACTCTATTTCTGGGGATTTACTTTACAATTCAACTTTGGTGGATGGCGGTGTGATCTCCATCGGCGGCGTGGAACGGGTATTCAAGCAAGCAACAACTGATCTTACTCTGCAGTCAGGTAAAACTCTGATAATTTACATGTTAAACCCTGACAGCATCACCGTAAGCGACGTCGGCTTAACCGTTTCTATAACCATCTTTACGTCTCAGGCGATGTATTACAAAGAAACCAACGTGCAGGGAGCAGGAGGAATTGCAAATGTGTCAGGCTCCTCTGGGTCCGGTGGTTCTGAAGCAAGCCCGCTTCAACTGGTGTATGTTTCGGCGTATTACCGTGAGTTTGATGGCGATCAGGTGGCGATTGTTCTTACGAACCCAAGCGGTTCCGCGGTGTCTCTCTCTTGGAACGCCCTATACGTTGATGGTGTACAGGTGAATGGGGATTGGTGGATTTACTATGACACGACACCGTTTACTTCTAATTTACCCTACTACACTGGTAAAAACACCATCCAAGGGCACACTCTTGAAGTTGGACCAACCACACACACCGTTGACCACGGCCAATGGATGATAATCTACTATCAAAAAGATACAATCTTTGATGAAACAGATGTAGGTTCAACAGTTTCTGTAGTGCTTAAAGACGGCAACGGCCAAAACACAAACACCAAACAAGTAACTGTCCAATTAGGCTAAAAGAAGCCAAATGTGGCTGAAACTCAGCGGGTTATGCAGCCATTACCAGCGTCCACTTCACTGAACCACACGCACGGCAGGGTGGAAACGTCTCAGTCTTTGACAAGGGAATGGTAGATTTTTCGCCCTTGCCCGTGCAGAAGTGGGCGTAGAGTCCTGATTCGGGGCATTTTTCACCTGTGCGGTAAACCTTTTGCTTTTTTGCCGTTTTGTTGGTGGTTTTTGGTTTGGGCGCTGTTTTCTTTAAAGGTTTCCGCTCAGGCATAACTGTCGCCAATTTCTTTTGCGGCAATTTTTGATTATAAGCTTTGTTAACATCAACCGATATATGCGCAGTGATTTAGTTTTCATAAAAGCAAAAACAGCTATCCGCCTTTAAATAAGGGAGGGGAGGTAGACGCTGAGACGTCGCGTGGTTTGATGTTACATGATTTGCTCTGTGACTTTTAGGGCGATCAAAGAAAAATTGCAGCTACCCCGTCAATAATGATTTCTCAAACATGAACTTATTTTGGAAGTCGCTACAGGCGCTTTTGGCTCTAAACATTTTTCTATACCCTCGTCATGCTATTTGGCTGAAGGCAAAGTTATGAGTGAAGAAATCGTTGGCCACGGCACATGGTACGACATGATGGCAAAGAAAGTCATCGAACGCGAGCAATCGCTTAAGCGTGACATGAACCTTGTGCGCACAGAAATGGGATTAGGCGCCTCAGGTTTTCCGCATATCGGTAGCTTAGGAGACGCCAGCCGCAGCTACGCCGTCACTTTGGCACTCAAGAATTTGGGGTGTAATTCGGAGTTGGTTGCCTTCTGCGACGACAAAGACGGCTTACGCAAAGTTCCCGCAGGCTTACCCGCCGATATGGCTCAGAGCTTAGAGAAATACCTCGGCTATTCCGTCTCCACCATTCCCGATCCATTCGGCTGCCATGAAAGCTACGGCAAACACATGAGTTCGCTGTTGCTTGAGGCGCTTGATAAGTGCGGCATCGAATACAAGTACTACAGCGCTAACGAGGTTTACAAAAAAGGCCTTCTCCTAAACGAAATCCGCACCCTCCTCGCCAACGCCAAGCAAGTCGGCGAAATCATCAAAGAAGAAGTCGGACAAGAAACCTACAACGAAGTCCTGCCCTTCTTTGCGGTCTGCGAAAAATGCGGCCACCTCTACACCACCCGAGCATACAAGTTCGATCCCAAAACCGACAAAGTCACCTACAAATGCGAAGGACTCGAAATCAGAGGCAAACTCATCGCGGGTTGTGGTCACGAGGGCGAAGTAGACATCAAAAGCGGCCAAGGCAAACTGACTTGGAAAAGCGAATTCGCCGCCCGTTGGAAAGCGCTCGACATCCGTTTTGAAGCGTATGGCAAAGACATAGCCGACTCGGTACGCATTAACGACCGCATATGCCGTGAAGTCCTAAAGTTTGAACCGCCCAACCACGCCAAATACGAGATGTTCCTCGACAAAGGCGGCAAAAAAATCAGCAAATCAGCAGGCAACGTATTCACGCCACAAGTCTGGTTCAACTATGGTTCACCTCAATCGCTGTTGCTGCTTATGCTTAAACGGTTCGTGGGCACACGCAGCCTCGATGTCTCCGATATCCCCTCTTACATGAATGAACTGGACAGTTTAGAAGATGTCTACTTTGGCAAGAAACAGGTCGGAGAAAAGGAAGCCATCCGACTCAAAGGACTCTACCAGTACTGCTACGTCATGAAACCACCCGCTAAACCAAGCATACATGTACCCTACAACCTCATGGCGTTCCTCGTCAAGATGGCACCCAAAGAATGCCTAAACACATACCTCGAGGAAAAACTTCAAAGTTACGGCTACCTCCAGAAAGGCCAAAAAATCGACGCAGACCTGCAGAAACGCATCGAATACGCCCAGAACTGGACACGCGACTTCGACGAAATCAAAGAAAGCAACGTGGAACTCTCCGTTACAGAACGCAAAGCCATCTCCGAGTTGATTCTGAAACTGCAAACCGAAAACGACCCCGACGCCATCCAAAACGCCATCTTCAACTCAGCCAAAGACAACGGCTTAAAACCCGGAGCCTTCTTCAAAGTGCTCTACTCGGTTTTGATGGGTGCTCCGCAGGGTCCACGTTTGGGACCTTACGTATTGGCAATGGGTAAACAGAACGTGATTGCCGCCCTTGAGCGTGTGCTCAGCAAAGGCTAAAGCTTCCCTTTCTTTTTAACTGCCTTTTTGGCTTGACAAAAGCCTTAACTTTTCTGTTGCCCTATTACTATATGGAGATTTCTTTTTCCGGAGGCATCTATGGTTGAGTTATCTCCTTCTGCCACCATAAAACTCAAAAAACCCCGTTTTAGACATGAAGAAGTCGACTCCTCAGATGCAGCCATTCCACCCCGCAACATCTCCATGACCAAAGAGCGCCTAGAGCAAATTTTAGAGAACATTCCCTCAGCGGTTGTGGTGTTTGATAAACCAGACGGCAGAGTAGTTTATGCCAACAGACGAGCAACAGAAATCCACGGCTTAAACCCCTGCGGCATCGCCATCGAAAAGCACCCACAGGAATTGAAGATTTATGGCATGAATGGGAAACCTTGCCCCACACATGAACTCTACACTTACCGAGCCCTCTTCAAAGAGGAATCATTCCGAGACCAACCACTAATCATCGAACGCACCGACGGCAGACGCTTCATCGTTAACGTCAGCGCAAAACCCCTCTACAGCAAAAACGGCAAAGTAAACGGAGCAGTAGCCATATTCGACGACGTAACTGAACGCGTCAAAACCCAAAAGGCGCTCATGGAAAGTGAGGAACGTCTAAGGATGGCGCAGAGAATCGCCCACGTAGGCAGCTGGGAATACCTTGTCGAGGAGGATAAAGCACTTTGGTCAGATGAACTGTTCCGCATATTCGGCTTACCTCCCAGAGAGTTTGGTCCAAATAGGCAGGAATATTTGAGTTTAGTTCATCCTGACGACCGAAAAGCGATGGAGCAAAACATGGCAAGTCGTCGGGGTATAAGTGCAGAGGACAGTTTTGATTACCGCATCGTCCGCAAAGACGGCACAATCCGCGTAATCCACACCGAGCGCAGAGTCCGAGAAGTCGGAGCAAACAATATACCCATACGAGTTATGGGTGTTGAGCAAGACATTACGGAACGCAAACAGTCAGAACAGAAGCTTTCTGAGTACACAAAAAACCTTGAACGCCTAGTAGAGGAAAGAACCCGCCAGTTAAAGAACGCCGAACGCTTAGCAGCTATCGGTCAGACTGCTGGCATGATTGGACACGACATCCGCAATCCCCTGCAGGCTATAGCAGGCGAACTCTATTTAATGAAGCAAGAAGTCGACAACTCCCCTGACAGTCAATGCAAAAGAGACGTACAAGAGAGTCTAATCAGCATCCAAGAGCAAATCGACTACATGAACAAAATCATCGCAGACCTGCAGGATTTCGCGCGACCCTTAACGCCTGAATGGGCAGAGGTGGATTTATGCACCGCGATTCCGCAGATGGTTGCAACTGTCCATGTTCCAGTTAACGTGGAAACCCAGGCGGTATGCGACAGCCAACTGCCCAAACTCAAAGCCGACCCCACCTTTCTCAAACGCATCCTAGTAAACCTCACCACCAACGCCATACAAGCTATGCCAAACGGCGGCAGACTAACCATAAAAGCCACCCAGCAAAACGGCGCAATCACCATAACCGTCGCAGACACAGGCGTCGGCATCCCCGATGAAGTTAAACCCCTAGTGTTTCAGCCTTTAATGACGACGAAGTCGAAGGGGCAGGGGTTTGGGTTAGCGGTGGTAAAGCGACTGGTGGAGGCGCAGGGCGGCACCATCGGCTTTGAGAGCAAAGTCGGCGAAGGCACCAAATTCCACGTCAAATTCCCCAAGCAAACGGTTTAGGCTTGGTTGTTTGTGACCACTATTTTTAAGTTTAAGCAAAGTATTTAGTACACTGCCCTGCTTTTTGGTAGGGTACAGACAGTTGGGCCTGTCGTCTAGTACGGATTATGACACCGGCCTGCGGAGCCGGAGGTCCTGGGTTCAAATCCCAGCGGGCCCGCCATATTTGACTCGAATTCATCCTGTTCTTCTTCCCCTTTTTTCTTTTCTAGACAACTTACTCCAGACAGGTTAAGTCCAGACTGGGCGCATTCTGAGTTTTCAAGTAATCAAGTTTTCTACTGTATGGACTGCGTTTCTTGGTGCGGACGCTGCAACGAGCCCACCATGAAGGGCAAGAAATCAGTTAATCGTATAGCATCAAGTGAAGCCTGCTCAGCATTCAAAGCGAGAGGGCAGGGTATCCAGCATAAGGAGGGTTTTGTTGGATCTGGTTCTTAGCAGGGTAAACGCTGTTGACTGGCTGACCGATGAGCGCTGGATTGTTTTTGGCTACAACGGCGGCTTCGGGCAGTATTTGGAGCACTGCTATTTTGCGCCCGGGACTCCTAAAAACGATGAGTTCGAAATCATGGCGTCGCCAGTCCTTGTCAATGGCATTTCTGGCATCTCTGCTTTCTTTCGCATAAAAGACACTGTTGAAAACCGCGATTCCCTAAGAGCAGCTTTAGCCGATTTCTATGATAAACGTCTGCTGAGTTTGGCACAGCTCGATGAGGGTATAGAGGCTCTTAGGCAGCGAATTAGGGAAAATGTGGTTCCGAAGCTGAGGTGAAAACGTTTTGGTTGGCGCCGAGGATAGAAGTCAAAATTTTTCTCTTTCAAAGTCAAAAGTCAAATTTGACTTCAATACTGTCCGCTCCCGTGTCCTGCCGATTCTAAAGGGCATAGAGGTCAAAATGTACCCTGCCAAGATAGGGCGTGTCCGTGGATGGAAGCGTCAGCATGTTGCTTACTATGTTAAGAAGCTGGAAAAGGCTGGTTTAATCCGCCGCTTAAAGCGCAGTAACATCATCGATTATGAGTTAACTGAGCGGGGTCAAAATTTTCTCATATCCTGTGAAGGCGTCCTCTTCAGTAGCGGCGTCTTTCGGTTGCATCGGTGCTTTTTCAAGTTCCCTATTTTGCGAGAGGGGGTTTATCCGATGGGCGATTTTAAGCGGATTGAGATGCAGAATTGGACCGCACTTTTGGGTTTAGAGCAAGGCGTCAAAGTTAGGCATACGACGACGTCTTGGATTGTTCATGTTGAAACGTTGTATGGGCGTAGTCCCGGGGAACTGGTGACTTTAGCTAAGAATTCAGCTGATAGAGTAGCTCAAGGCTTAATGGCAAAATATGGTTGCGTACTTGGCCAAGGAGAAATTAACAGACGCCATGAACTAGGCATAGACGACCCAGTAGCTAACCTGTTAAACCGCTACTTTGAAGTAAGCACGCCAAAACGGCTGATAGATGATAGCCCAGGCGAAGACGAGGGAGAGCTGGATCATCTTGGCCGTGACGCTGCAGTCGAGTATTTGCTGATGCCAGAGCGTGTCAAAAAGCTGGAGGGGCAAATGGGCAATGTCCTGTATGATTTGGAGAAAATCGCAGGCAGCCTAACCAAACTTGACAAGATGGGCTATGACATAGCTAAAATTGCCGAGGTCCTCTGCAAGCTTGCTGATTCTGAAGGCAGTCAAGGCGTGGCTAAGGCTTCTGCTGATGGAGGTAACCGTTATGTCTCTTAGGCTGAGTTGGGCGTTTTTGGCTGTGGAAACCTGTTCAAAAGCACTTTCTGCGCTGTATCGATGGTATGGGAAAAGTCCATGCTTTTCGGAAGTTGCTTTTCTACGGTTGCTTGGTGTAGATTGCCGAGTACTAAAAGTCACATGGATTCATGGAGCGAAAAACATGGAGTGCGCACTTTGACATGGAAACAAACGACAGACCTGTTCAAAACACGCCAATTTCAACCCAAAAAGCGCCAAAAGCGAAGCGTAGCCAAGCCGACAAGGTTGGAAAACTCAAGTACCTACTCGCCAAGGACAAGAAACTCGACCGCGACGTAGCCGAAATAAAGCTGCTGCTTAGGGTTATCTTTGCTGGCCTAAAGGACTCCTTGCACTTTGAGAAGTCGCTTATCGAAGAGGCTGCCTGCTGCGACGAGGTAGACAAAGCTATTCTCCAAGTGCTGTTTGAAGCGGGCGCTCCCGGGATACTGCCTAAAGACATAGCTGCCAAATTGGCTGAATTCAAGATTGCCCGACATCAAGTGACTCGACGGATTATTCGCATGAATAAGCGACTGGCTAAAGAATTGGATTCAAAGATTGTTGAGCGGCGCGGTTGGCGCTGGGCTATGACAAGCTTAGGAGTAGACGCCTACAAAGCATCAGAAAAAGACTTGCAACCCGAAGGCGTAAGCATACACAGTGCTTCTGATGAGGAGACATAGCTTATGGTGTTGACAGAGCGAGAAAAAGCAATTTTGCGTTTGAAGTCCAAAGGCATGTCTGATTACAGAATTGCTCACAGGCTAAATATGGAAACGCCCAACGTTACCCGTTCAAGAAAGAATGCACTGAGAAAGATTGAGGATGCTAGATCTGACTTAGAATTTATGAATAAACTAAAATCCTAAATATAGAAGGACAAATAAAATGGTCCTTTGAGCTAACACCGGGCATCATGTGAAGTCGGGTATAATCATTAAGAAAATAAATTAAACTATTAGTGAAACTAAAAAACGAGCAATAACAGCTTTTTGGGTTTTTAATTTTAGAGCGCACAAGGCATTAACCACTAAGCCCCGTATTGTACTAAAGCAGAGAATTCAGTAAAAAAAGTAGGTTAATAGTTATTTTTTTTTAAAAAAAAGTAAGTCAAGATTATGAGGTTTTTTTAAAGCGATACTTTGCTGTTTGTTGGTTCATTAAAATTAAACCCAACAACTTGACCCTCACTGTCTACCTGAAAAGTGAATGTTTTGATTTTCTGGTTTGTAAAGGAATACTCTATAAAAGCATCAACTATCCAGTAATCATCGTTTTTCCATACTCTGGTGATTCTATCGATTTTCCCGAACTTAAAGTCACTTTTAGTTGAAGGTTGAGCTACGGCTTTGATGAAGTTTTCTTTAATCCAAACTTCAATGTTCTTAGAGATAATTTCAAGTTTTGGTATACTTAATTTAGACACCCTGTAATTAAACAACTTTATTGTTTATTTTTTTTGCCCTTGATGGTGAGGATCGATGGAAAGATTTAAGCGGTAAAAGGTGGATAAAAAATTTTACTTTTATAGAATTTACCAATGCTTTTCTATCTAGTACACTGTTAAGCAAGCAATAAAATTAATACCAAAACAGCTATAGCCACCCCTTTTTTTCCAATACATAAAACTCGACGATAATTGGCTATATACACACAATAATGAAATTATGCGTCATTTTTCACATTATCTAATCTCTAATCTGCAAACTGTTTAAATAAATTACTGCATTCCAAGTTTTGATAAAAATGCCTTGGGAAACGCTTCTTATCCTTCTTGCTGGAATTGCCATAGTTGTTTATGGTGCTGATGAAGCAATTAAGCGGCTTTTAGGTTTATCCAAGTTCTTTCGGCTATCAGCATTTGTTGTGGGCGTAGTCATAGCGGGCACCCTTGCGGTCTTGCCTGAGTTGTCTATCGGTATCTTGTCGGCTCTTGGAGGGTCATCAACTTTCGGTTTAGGGTTAATTTTTGGAGCTAACGTTGCTGACTTGACATTAGTCATTGGGGTTGTGGTATTGATTGCAGGAGAGCAAAAGATGACAAGAGATATGCTTAAGAATTTGCGGATCTCTTTTATCGCTGTACTCCTTCCTGTATTTCTGCTTTTTGATGGAGAAATATCAAGCATCGACGGAGGAATACTGGTAGTTGCTTTTGTGGTCTACGTTATTTGGCTGCTTAAAAGTGGTCACGGCGACAGAGAAGTTGCCGAACGTATGCGATTATCAAAAAGAGTAGTCCGATTAGGCATAACTATATTCATGTTAATTATTGGGATTACTGTTTTATTCATAGGCAGTTCACTTGTAACTGATTCAGCACAAGAGTTAAGTCAGGTACTGGGGTTGCCCTTGTTTTTGATTGGGCTTGTTGTCGCTATTGGCACTTGTTTGCCCGAGATGGCTTTTGCAATTCGCGCCTCGGAAACGGAAGGTTCCATTGGTATCGGTAACATTTTGGGAAACGTACTTGCTGATTCACTTTTAACCATAGGCATTATCGCAATTATCCATCCTATCAGACTGCCCAGTCTGGCTTCTCCAATATCTACTGGAGTGTTTGTGGCGGCGTCAACAGTGTTCGTCTATTTACGTTCGAGAGACGGCGACATAAACAAGAAAGATGCAATTTTACTGATTGGGGCATATGTGCTTTTTGTTCTGATTCAATATTTGTTTGAAGTGATTGGGGTTTAGTTCCTTTCTTTTTTCAGGAACCGCTTAAGAGTCATTTGAACTTAAAAAACACCTTTTAGAGAACTGCATAAAATTAGATTTTCATGTTAAACAGGAGTGTTATGTTATGTAGAATTGATGTTCCAAGCTAAACTATTTAGCTTCGTGTTCTTAAAAGGAGCCGAATTTCTTGTTCAATTCTCGAAGAAAGCTTATGCCTTCAAAGACCAATACTTTGTGATTTAAGGATTGAATAATAATGAGCGCGAAAGAACTTGGAAAACTTGCTCCAACTGTCAAAGAGGTAACCCAGACTCATGTTGAAACCTATAATGACGTTAAGCAATCAATGAAAACTACACAAAAAAGTGCTGGCTCTGTTAACAAGCTTTCCAAGAGTGGAAATAAAAACTACCTTATTAAAGCTGGGATGGCGTTAATCGTGTTTCCTGAACCTATAGTAAGCGATGTTCTGGGTACTTCACTTATAGCGGCTGGATTGGTTCAAGAAGGTATTAGACGCAACTCGATTCATTTAGAAGATATGCCGAAAGCGCTTAAAAGTGCAATGAAAGACTTGAAAAACGCCAAAGAATTATTTTAATTCATTTTTCCAATTTATTATTGATTGAGCCGCACGATTATTAAGTATACTGGAATATCGTATTTATGATATTATCGTGTTTGGGCTCTCAAGCCATTAATCCTTAGTCACGGCTTATTTATTCGATTGTTATGTCTGAGGATGGCGTTGGTTGTAAAGATTGCAAGCGGCTTAGGGAGCATGTAGCTTCTCTTTTGCCTTTCACAGTTCTTGAAGCCCTGTCCGGTAAACCCTTGAGTATTCGGGGCGTAGCCATGTGCAGCGGCATGAGCCGAAACCACAACATCTACACCGCCGAGGAGCTCCAAGCATTCACAAGCAAACTGGCAAATGCTCCAGTTTACATCGAGCATGTCTCGGTGCCCAACGCTGTCGGCAAAGTCATCAAAACCGATTGGGATGGCCACAACCTGTGGTATGAGGCGGAGATTTACGATAACGAGACAGCTGAGAAAATCCGTAAAGGCTTAATCCAGCATGTCAGCGTCGGCGCAGACTACGAAGCCATAGACGTCGTGGACGGCAAAGTGCCGCATGGATTGCATAATGCCGAGTTGAGTCTTGTGGCTGTGCCCGGTATCCCCGAGACCAACGTGCAGGTGTTGGAAAACCTCGAGGATAAGCGCCTCCAAGAGAAGCTCTCGCAAACAGAAAGCAAGTTAACTGAAGCACAAAAAACCATTGAAGATTTGCGCAGGCAACTGCCTGGTGGCGGCTTGCTCAAGAACCCGCCTAAAATGGTAGCGGTTTCTGAAACTATCAAACTTGTTGAATCTGTTTTGCCTTCGCCTATGGTTCAGCGGAGTTGGAGTTTGGGACCGCAGCGCATGTGTCAAGAACTCCGCAGAGTCGTCAAGCAGTTGGAGGCGGGAGGTAGCTAAGCCGTGTTTATGCTCACTTTTGTGGGGAAGAGTACCAGAGGACGAACTTTGGGAAATTCAAAACTGAAGACAGATTTGATTTTGAATGGCGGATAAAACAGGCAAAAACTGGATGACAGTCGGCGAAACCGACGACCCAAACGCCCAAATAGAATCCTTCGAAGCTGCGGCGGCAGTCACCAAAGGCAGCCCGGTCTACCTAAGCGCAGACGACAAGGTTTCCGAAAGCCCAGGCGGAGACAACGCCATAGGCGTAGCCGTCAAAACCGTAGCTTTAGGCGAAATGTGCCCAGTGCTTAAGCGGGGCAGAGTCAAAGTCACCGCGAACGGTCCAATAACCCGAGGAACCGCGGTCTGTAGCGCAGCAAACAGAAAAGTCACACAGCTCGTGGACCAAGCAGTCAACGAGGGCGGTTCAGCGACGTACACGATTTTTTACAACCGCAAACTCGGCACGGCTTTGGAAACGGCAGCGGCGGACGGCGACCTCATCTTCATCGACGTGGAGAAGTGACCTGCATTGAAGCCGAAACTTTTCGAGTCTTTAATGGCTAAGCCCAACGACCAGCGCGAGGTTTACGAGAAACTTAAGCTCAAAACTGAGCATCCGTTCCTCAAGCGCTACGTGCAGATGGGCATCAAAGAAGGCCTCTTCAGCGACATGACAGGCGCATTGGGCAGAATGCACGACACCTTAGTGCAAGCCGCGTATCCCGAACTTATCGGCAGAAACATCATCACCGTCATGCCCACATCCGAGCCGATGGAGCGCTTCCCGCTGGACGTTGATGCGGTGGCTTATCGTTACGCTGAAGGCGCAGTCACACGCCTAAGCGGCAAGAAAAACACCACAGTCGACATCTACACAAGCCAGTTGGTTGACGCTTCTGAGGAATGGACACGCGAATACCTCGAAGACGCCACTTGGAACGTCATGGACAATATGGTGCAGAAGGTTGGCAGAGCCTTAGCGCTTAAAGAAACCCAAGCCATCCTCGTCCTCTACGGCGCAGTTGCAGATGGGGATTTGGCTGGCGGAGCAGTCTTGAATGGTGGCGGCGCGGTTCTTAGCTGGGTTAAGCTGCTTGAGCTTCATAATGCTGTTCGAGGCGAAAACTGGCGTCCAACGGTTCTGGCGATTAACGAGACTCAGTTGCATCAGTTGCTCAACGATGACAAGTTCATCCACTCGCAGTATTTCCCAAGCAGCGAAACCGACATCGAAGCAGGAAGCATCGGCAGCGTCTTAGGCATGCGCGTCCAAGCCAGCACGCTGGTTCCAAACGGCACCGCTTATGCCATAGACACCCGAGTAGCCTCTGCGATGCTTCTGCGTCGGGACGTTACGGTTGAGGATTGGGAAGACGTCAAAACAGGCAAGTACGGCGTCCGCGCTACCACACGGTTCGGCTTAGGTGTCCTGCGTTCAACAGCGGTTGCCAAAATGACCAACATCAAACAAACGCTGACCTAAACACACGTCAACGCATCAACTATTTTCCCCATTTTTTGGGTTATCCAATTCACGAGGTCTAACCTGCTATGAATGGTGTCTTGAGGAAAATCCGTGAAGTCCTCTCTTACGCGCCTGCCTCTGGCGTGGCGTCTCCTAAGCAGCGAGTGTTCTTTGACACTTCCTGCATCCCCTTAGCTGACGTTATGAAGCTGTATGAACGTGACCCAACCTGCAAAGCCAGCGTAGACCTCTTGGCTGCTTCGACGGTGGGTATGGGCTTTTACACCACAGCCGACGAGAAATATGAGAAAGCACCTGAAGCTAAAGCAGCGGTGGATAGGTTCTGTGAAGACGTCAACTTGGACGGCTTGCTTAACGACATGGCTAAGCCTTTGATTGGCTGCGGAAACGATTTCTGGCTAAAACTTACACCTGAACAGCTAACCGACACAGTACGCACACCAATTGATGCAGTCCAGCGAATAGGACTCAGCAGCGTTCCCGATTTGAAGTTGCCCTACAAGGTCACGGGTTACCAGCTCAAAAGCGTCTACACTGGCAACTCTGGTAACGAACTCAAACCTGAAGCCGTCATCCACTGGCACCTAAGCGGCGACATCCCGTCTGGGTTTGGCGTGGGTTTGCTGCAGGTACTCTTGCACACGTTAACCCTTGACACTGACAAGCGTCCCTCGTATGCGTGGATGAAGGCGAAAATCGAGAAGATACTGCCCAACATCTTTACCAAGTATGCTGGACCCGACGTGGTTGTGCAGCTGGAAGGACAAAAAGAAGACACCATCAGAAAGTACGAGACTGCGATTAAGAACCGTCCTGAGGAGGGGCAGTGGCTTTTCAGTGGCGCCAAATCCGTCAGCGTCCACCCAGTCACCATCGACCCACGGGCACGCTTCGAGTACTACATCGACCACATGGTCAACCAATTCTACCTCGGATGCGAAACACCTCTACCCCGGCTTTTTAGCACTCCGGGCTTCACCGAAGCATCAGCAAGAGCAGCCCTCGATTTGCAAGACATGCTCATTAAGCCTGTGCAGCGGTACATCAAGCGCCAAGTCGAAAGACAAATCTTCGATGTGGTTGTCTCTCAAGCAGGCTTTGACGCTGCCAAGGCGAAGGTTCGGCTTAATTTTGGCAGTCCCGAGACGCCTGAACTGGTGCCCGCTGACCTGATTCGTGCTGCCGAGTTGGGACTGGTGAGGGCGGAAGAGTTCCGCAAGAACGCCGTCAAGTTCGGATGGGAGCTCTGGGATACGCAGCCCCAAACAACCAACAGTGCAGATGGAGGCGCCCAGAAGTGACTGCTGTTTCCGTGGATGATGTTCGGGACGTGCTGCACATCTCTGAAGCCGATATTACAGACGCCAAGGTTCTGAAGATGATTAAGCGTGCCGAAGTCACTTTGGGGCTTGAACTGTCCAGAGAAATCGACCACACAGACTGCACCGAACCCGAGAAAGAGGCTGTAACGCTTTTGGCTGCCATTTACGCAATCTGCTATCTAAGTGGCGGCAGCGCTGTGGGCTTAAACTTTAGCGTTGGCGACTTGAGCAGTTCTAACTCGGGTCTTCCCAGCTTAGCCGTTCTGCAAAACGAATTCGAGCGCATCCTTGCTAGCCTCAAGGAGCCTTATGTGGGGAGCGTGTAGCCGTGGGAACCGTGCCAGAAACCTACTACCAATTCATCATGGACTACGCGCCCTACGTCTACGTGATTCCGCCAAACACACCAGACCCAACGTTTGGCAAAGGCGTTTTGGCTGCTAGCTTTGCTATTGACTTTCTCTGTGAAGCGTACTCTGCTAAACAATTTGAAAGCAGAAAGACGGAAATCTATACTAAAATCGTCAGCCTTGCGGATTGGATTCTGACCCAGCAGTGCCTCGACCCAGCACGAAAAGCGTATGGCGGATTCAAAAGCGCAGAAACCAGCACCTACTACTACAGCGTCGACGCCTGCAGAGCCATCCCTTCCCTTCTTGGAGCCTATGAACTCACAAGCGACACCCGCTATTTGGATGCTGCTAAGCTGGCGGCTGGAACTTTCCTCAAAACCATGCAGGACCAGCAAGCCTACGGCGGCTTCGCCAGAGCCGTCACACTCGGCGATGCGTGGCTTCTGCAAATGGACATCGAATGCCTCTACGGGCTAGCAGGTCTCAAGCTCTTAGCGGAGAAGTATGACACAGCCAACGCAGCCCTCTACCAAAGCATCATGGATAAGGCTGTTGGTTTTCTCAGGGATGGTTTAGAGAAGTTGTGGCTTAATTTTGACCCTGCCGATGGCAAGTGGCACCGCGTTGGCTTAAGCGAGAATGAGGTTTACGATGACCCCTTCGCCTACGCCTTGGTGGGTTTGTACGCGGTGGAAGGTTGGAGCTTAACTTGTCAGCGGGTTTACAGCTTTCTAAATAGCATTCGCGCTAGCGCCACTTACCCAGCCTATGAGCCTGCGGTGTGCTGGGCGGGCTACATAGATGTCGTCAACCGAACTGTAGCATGCGACTACTACGACGCCGTCACAAGCGGCATCCTCTGGCGCATCCGAAAAAACCACGACCAACCCAGCCTCAAGCTCAGCGTAGAAGTCATCGGCAAACACTCATCGGAGTTCATGTTCTGGGGCGCCAAACACCACGATTACAGTCCGGTTGAGAATAAGTGGGCTATGGCGACGGTTTGCTGGCTAGCCCAGCTGTTCCTAAACTACGAGGAACCAACAACCCAATTCACCAAGATTCTGAGAAGCAAAGGCGAAACCGTCACGCTTTACCCTGTCCGCGAAGCGGCTGCAACTGTGGCGTATGGTGAGCCGCTGGATTTGCTGGCGGTTGTTTCTCCGCTTAAGGCTGAGCAGGTTATGATTGAGGCAGGCTACTACCTCAGTGACTACTTGGCATTCTACACTTTTCTTCCCGTTCGAGTTCACGACAAAATCAGGCGGCAGGGCGAAGATTACGAGGTTCAAACGGTGACGCTGTTCACGTTTGGGAATCAGCGGTTCTACTTCAAAAGCATCGCAAGGAGGCTGATTGCAACTTGAGTGTTGCCGAGTTTGAGAACCCAGTCGTTACCATCCTGCGTCTAATCGAGTCCCGCTTAAGAGTTGTCAAAGACGACGGCGGCTTAGCCCGAGTCCTCTGCACTCAAGCCAACTACGACAGGGAACTGCTAAAAGACATCGACGCCCAAATTACAGTATCCAAAACCTCGGAGCCCAGTCAATCACAGAAACACACCTTAGACGGCAAACTAAGACGCCGAATCTACTCCCTGAGAGCAACCATAACCACAGTTGACAAGCCCGCTCCAAACGCAGATGTGGGCAGAGTAATGCGTGACAAAGTCCTTGAGCAGCTATTACTAATTATTCCTGAAAACCGCAACCTACCCTACAGGACAACCTACAACTTTTACCCGATTGACTCAACATCTACAACTCACAAAGCCTATGATGCAGCAACCCAAACCGAACCTGAGCCGTCTAGCACTGTTTGGACGGAGCTGTCCAATTCTGAGTATGCGAATCTTTGGGGAAGCGACGACCAAAGACACACCAAAAGCGCAACTGGTAGTGGCGAGTTTGCGTTTATGCTTTTCCGCTTCAAAATCGGCGCCAAAGCTGGAGAAACCCGTAATGAGCCTAGAAAGCAGTGTTTAAAGCGTCTTGTCTTGGCTTTCGAAGGCTTTGGGGTGTCGCCTGCTGGCTACGGGGCGATTCTGAAAGTGTGGAATCACGCAGCGGGTTCTTGGGGAGACGCCCAACTTGGCACTGCAGGAACAGACCAAACCGTAACAATCACTCTAACCTCGAACCTCACGAATTACGTCAACGACGACGGCTACCTCTACCTCATGGCACGAACAACCAACCCGTCAGACGGGGTTTCTCCTGCCGTTCTGCACTGCGATTTTGTGCAGGCAACCGTTGACGTGCGAGGCGTGACGTTTTGCGATGTGCACAGTTACCGAGACGTCGACGTAACCGACGTTAAACCCTTCCTGTACAAGGAAGAAATCACAATGGTGGCATGGCTCTTCGAGTCAATCGCCATTTCATAGTAACAGGTGAAAAAACAAGATGGTTGACACCTATCACAGCGACCAAGAAAAGTTCTACTACGTCACCGAAACGACTTTCGGCGTAGTGCCAACCAGCCCAGCGATGCTTGGGCATTCTTGTAGCAACATAGACCCCGACATTAACCCAAACAACATCCGCGTTGCAGGCACAGGCTCAATCGACCTTGCCGCCCTAAAACGCGGATTACGGCAGCCGCTTCTAAAAATCAAGTATCCCATCCCGTCCGATGCCCCAATCAACCTGCTCCAGTACGTCAAGCAGGAACTCAACGCCAGCCTCGCCTTGCAGGTGCTCTACTACAAGGACATCTTTGTTTCCGCAACCGACATAGTCAGCCTGCTCTTCAAGGGCGCAAGATTTGACAAAGCCACCCTAACATGCGACATCGACGGCATCTTAGAGTGCGAAGCCGAGTTTCCAGCCCAAGACGTCGAAGTCACCACGACCAAAATTTCGGGTGCATCCTACACCGAGTACGCGGGCGCAGTTTCGGCCAGCGAGAGCTACGTTAAAATCGGCGGTGCAACCTGCGAGCGGGTGACTTCTTGGAAACTGCAAATTGACAACTCTTGCAAAGCTGTCCCAGTCATAAGGTCCACTAATGGGCATTTGGCGAAGTACATCACTTGGGGTAAACGGCTGCTGACGGGTGAACTCACGTTTGAATTTGAGAGCAAACAGGAAGCCGACGAAGTCTTAGCCGACACGGAGCAGTCCAGCCTTGAATTTGGGCTTGGGGGAGCTAACAAAGTGACCGTTGAGCACACGAAGTGGGACGATTTCAGTTTAGGCGGCAAAGCTGAAGACCTAATCTACGCCAAAGTGTCCTTCACAGCCAGAGGACCATTGAACATTTCATAATAACAGGAGGAGAAAAGTATGGAAGAAACTAAAGTTGAAGATTTCGTTAGGGAAGCTGCCTTGCGCAGTGATTGGCTCAAAATGTGGGAGGCAATCGGCGTTCGGATTCTGAGGCTTCCCGAATGGATGCAGGACATTGTGCTTGAAGACATCGACACAGCCATCAGAAACAGGGTTGCAACTATGGAGATGATTGAAAATGCGCACAGAAAAAATAGAGCTTGACGGCAAATTCGGCGAGGAATACAGAGGCACCTATAGCTTTGCGGAGATAACATGGGCTAAACGTAACCGCATCATTCAGAAGCACACCAGATACAACCGATTAAGCGGCGACGTGGAGAGCAGCGACTTCATAGCGATACAAGCCGAAACCATAATGGCTAGCATGCATGGTCAACCCCAAACCCGCCCCATAACGCTTGAGAAGCTTTTGGGCGAAGAAGAAGGCGTCCCAATCGAGCTGGGCGAACTATTCTCTAAAATCGTCAACAGGCTGAACAGTGTATCGCAGGAGGATTTACGTTTTTTACCGGAGCAGTCAGACGGGGAAAACCGCACGGCGCCCTTGCCGAGTTCAGGTTATGCCAAACCTTCGGATGGACCCCAACCCAACTCGCCGAACAGCCGGCTAGAACAGTGCAGGAGTTCTGCCACATCTTGAACGTACTAGACGAAATCGCTGAAGAAGAAAAAAGGAAAGCGGAGCGTGAAGCAAAACGGCACTAACCGTAACCCTTGAAGTAGACAGCGCTGAAGAGTTCAAAGCGGCGATGCAGCGGTTCGATTCGGGCATGCAGCGTCACGTGCATAGTCAACTGGCTAGCTGGGCTGCCGACGTCAAAGCCGAAGTAGCACGTCAAGTTCCCGTCCGCACCGGCTACCTCAAAAGCACCATCTACACGAAAATCCGAGAATGGACAGCCGAAATCGGCGCGGAAGCCACATACGCATTGTTTGTGGAGTTGGGTACCAAATACATGCAAGCTCATCCCTACCTTTACCCTGCAGTTGAACAGTTCCTGCCCCAACTTGAAGCCACAATAACAGCAGCCATCGAGCAGGCAAAAGTGGAGGCGGAGCATTGAGTTTTCGCGAAATCGCGGTAACCATACGGGCGGTTAACCGCGCCAGTAACGAGTTTAGCCGAATCAAAACCGACGCCGAAGCCCTAAGTGCCCGAGTTAAAAGTTTAGGCGCCGCGATCGCAGGTATCGGCGCTTCGGGTATGGCAATCGGCTACATCGCCAACCAATTCGGACTCCTAAACGACTCGCAGACTAAGGTGTTCAATTCGGCGATGATGGTTGTTTCAGTCATGGGCACATTTATGACCACCAGCGTAGGCGTCGCAGTTGCCCAAAAAGTGTATTCCGCCGCCTGCTGGGTTGCCACAGCCGCACAGAACGCGCTCAACATCAGCTACGGCACCTTCCTAGCCCTCACGGGCGTGGGGTTAGCGGTTATTGCAGCTGCCGCCGTTGCAATGTACAGTTTCGCCAACAGCATGAACACCGCCACGATCAGCATGCAGAACTTTAACGCATCAGCCGCCCAAACCAACGCCACAGTTACACGGGGCATCGTGCGCTCGGGCGACATGGCGATTTATCGTCAAGGAGTCGAGGACACATGAGCCAACCCGCATCTCCATCAGTTGCGCTCTACTCGGGAGTAACAGGCGGCTCGATAGAGCAGAGTGACATTTTGGAGTTGACTGTGCATTTGGGCGGAACCGAGGAAGTCAGCAGCTTTGCCTATCGCCTGCAGAACTGGAACGGCAAATACAGCACCACAGGTTCCCCAATCGCGTTGGGCGAGGACGGCTACATCATGCTCGGCAGAGGCGCCAATTGTCCCCAACTTATAACGACGCGAAACGAGAACATGAAGTTCCAATCAACCCCCACCGAGCATTATGTTACTGTTTCGGGGCGTGACTGGGGCGAACGCTTATTCCGCGAATACGTCACCGAAAGCTACGCGCTGATGAAGGGCGAGGAAATCGTTAAGCACCTTTTGGATTACCATTCGGGGCTTCCTCATGTACGGGGCACAGCGGAACTGGTTGAGGACACGGATACTACGTTTACGCGTTTGGATTTTGAGAATAAGCAGGCGTGGGAAATCCTAAAACAAATCGCCAAAGACAGCGATAAAGCAGGCGCCATAGGCTACGATTTCAGGGTGGCTCTGGATGGCCGCTTCGAGTTTTTCCACAGAGGCGCTAAAACCTGCCCCGTCAACCTCAACGAGCTGATTGAGGAGGCGGAAACGGAGTCGGATATTCTGTCGGTCAGAAATAAGGTGACGATTTATGGGGCTGCCACTAAAAGTATACCCATAGACGTGGATGAAACAGTCGAAAGCCTCACTCCGGCAGGCGGTTACTGGACAGGCTACGGCGGCAATCTCTCCCTCGACGCCACACGGCAGTATGGTTCTGCCTCTTCAAGCGTCAAAAACACGACGGGCACCGCTTACAACGCGGTATCCGTCTATTACTTCAACGTAACCGTGAACGGCAACCTGTACCCTAAACTGTTCCTGGCTCTGCTGCGAGACGACCAGGTGAAATCCGACGGTTTTTTGGTTATTTTGCATGATTCTTCTTCTCGGGTTTGCGGGCGAAACCTCTCAAACGTCAACAGTGTTTCGGCAAGCAATGACTGGTCAACCTATCAGTTAGACGTGGGCTTGAATCATGCTTCGGAGTGGGCGGCTCCCGCTGATTTTGACTGGGAAAACATCCGCACCGTAACCGTAACGGCGTATCTGGTTACTCCGGGCGTTAGCGGTCAAGTGTGGCATGGCCAACTCTACTTCACCGGCGCAAGATACAGCAACATGCAAACCGACGCCGCAAGCATAGCCGTCTACGGCGAACGCCAATACGTCGACATCGTCGAAGACCTCTGCAGCGACAACGAATGCATGCTAAGAGCCAAATCAATACTGGCCTACAAGAAACAGGCTAAAACTTCGCTGGTGGTAAAAAGCACCTTAATCGATTATGGTACTTCGCCTATCTTGCCCGGCGATATGATTTCGGTTACTCTGCCAAACGAAAACATCTCCTCCGTTAATTTTCTTGTCAAAAGCGTGGACTATCACTTGTTGGCAGAAAACAACACACTGGATGTTACTTTGAATCTTGGTTATCAGAAGCAGTTGATGGCCGACTGGATATACGCTCTGCGAACCCGCACAGACGCGTTGAGCAACTACAAGGCAAGACGTTAAAGGTGACTTAGAAATGAGTAAGCAAATCCTAAAACTCTTTGAAAACATCAAACCCGGTGACTTAATCGCTGTTGATTGGTGCGATGCCAGCGTGGGTAAAAGTAGTGGCAGCGGCATGACTATCGACGTGCCCGTGAAGAGCTGGGGCATATTTGTCGGTTTAATCGGTGACCGCGTAAAACACATCGTAATCGCACAGAACAGTTTCCGATACGCCGACGGCCTGTTCGATTTAGACTACACCGCCATACCCGTCGGTTGGGCGCTGGGCGTGACGGTTCTGGTTAAAGAGCACATTCCCGTGGATTCGGCAGGCAGACTTGTTAACAGTTTCATGATGGGCGGGCACCGTTCCATGAATCGGCCCCGAACGTTTCGGCGTGCACTTGCGCAGCGGAGGTTAAGTGTCGATGGCAGACCTCATTAAGCGGGCGTTGACAAGGAGGCGTTTTGAGCGGGGGCGCCTTATCGTTGAAGAACCTGCGGCTAAGCTGGTGTTGGGCGTCAAATTCGCCATCGGCATGACCGCCTTTATGTCTGCTCTTGAGTTGGCGCATTTGGTCGTTTTGGGGGCGTGGAACGCGGAGATTTTTGCTTCCATCACGGGCTTAAGCGGCACCGTGATTGGGTTGTTTGTGGGGCAGAAAGCATGACGAAGGGTAAACCTTGGGATATAGAGGAGGAACGGCAGCTTCGGATGCTTTTTGAAGAGGGCAAAAACGTTGACCAAATCGCTAAAGTCATGGTTAAAACCCGCGATGCCGTGCTTAACAAAATCTACGATTTAGGTTTAAAAAG
This sequence comes from Candidatus Bathyarchaeota archaeon, assembly GCA_026014685.1. Classification (NCBI taxonomy): domain Archaea; kingdom Thermoproteati; phylum Candidatus Bathyarchaeota; species Candidatus Bathyarchaeota archaeon. The sequence continues at coordinate 421,989 of JAOZHW010000007.1, read as the reverse complement.
AGAAGAAGAAAACAAAGCGCATGGCAGGAGATTGTCTTCTTCTTTCCAACTGCCCAAAGAGTTGCCAAGCGTTGAAGAGGCACTAAAAAAGTTGGCGGCGGCCTTAAAAGAGCTGGAGCAGCCCGGGCTTGACCAATCCGAAGTATTACGTTTACGCAGCATTATTTCGGGAGTTAAAGTGTACAAGGAGATTTTCGCCGACTACTTCAATTATTGCGAGTTGGAGCAGCGGCTAATGGAGTTGGAACGCAAATATGCCGAGTCAGCAAAAAACAAGAAGCCCACGGCGGATGCATCTGCCTGACTACCACATAATCCGCGGTTCACTGGAAGACTACGCCCACCAAATGCAGACTGAGGAGTCGGCACAAGTCAATGAAGCATCCAAGGATGTAGTCAAATTTTTGGAGCAGTACTGTAAACTTAAGCCCTACTGGTACCTGCTCGAACTGATTGCATCCTACGAAAAATTCCAATTCAACGCGGTGAGGTGGCCGCGGCAGACAGGTAAAAGCACGGGAATCGGCGCACTACACCTAGCCGACGCATGGAACAACCCCGACCTAAACATCGGTTTTGTTGGACCAAGCTGGCGCCAAACCAAACTCAACATCCGCCGAGTCGCAGGCTTCTGCCGCAACCTACCCCAACAAGGCCTACACGTACAAAAAACCAAAATCACCTTCCCAAACGGCAGCGTCATCGAAGCGTTCCCAAACAACCCCGACACCATCCGAGGCAACACTTTCCACCGCATCTGGTGGGACGAAGTCAACTTCACCGCCAACGACGAAGACCTCTACGACGCCATCCTGTTCACGTTGGGCACCACTAACGGCAAATTAACCGCCAGCAGCACACCGTTTAATACGGATGCATTGTTTTGGAGGATGTGTAACCATAAAGACTACGAGGATTTTGGGCGGCTGCATTTCGGCTGGGAAAAAGCCCTAGAACCCAACGGGCCATTAAAACCGGGGATTATTGAGAAGATTAAGCGCCAGTTCGGAGATGACCCGGCAAGGTGGCGCCGTGAGATGGAGGCGGAATGGGCGGAAGATGAGGATGTCTGGCTGGCTCAGAGTTTAATCGTTTCCTGTGTGGGTACGGTAAAGAACTGCGGCTTTGACCTGCAAGAATTCAACCCCGAAGCCAGCTGCGAAGGCGAGTTTTTTGCGGGACTGGATTTAGCGCAAACCCGCGATTACTGCGTCCTTTCCGTGGTTGAACGCTTAAATGATAGGCTGTTTTTGCGGCATTTGAAGATTTTTCAGCAGCCAACACTCTACGCGCAGGTTTTGGGCTATCTTAAGGCGTTGCAGGACAGGTGGGGCGGCTTCCAGAAAATCCGTGTTGACTTCACCCGGGAAGGCCCCTCGATTATTGCGGACATGGAGAACGCGGGTATCGAGAACGCGGAGGGCGTCAACTTTAGCGTACCCCGAAAATCAGAGATGGCAAGCCTCCTAAAACAGCGCATGATGAACAAACAGTTCTACTATCCGCTGCTGAATTGGGAGCGGCCGTATCGGGGCGACCTCTGCACCGAGCTAAACGTGGAACGCTACGAACTGCGCAAGGACGGCGCCATAGGCTACAGCCACCCCAACGGAACCCACGACGACGTATTTTGGAGCATCGCGCTAGCCGTGTACGCAACCCAACAGATGGAACCCGAACCATTCCTAACAGTCATACCGAGGTAACCAAGAAATGAGGCGACGAAATGACTTTCGGATAAGGCAGTTCCGACGAATCTACGACCGCACGGAAGGCAAATTCACCTTCAACATCAGCTATGAAACCCACACTAAGCCGACTCCAAGAAGCCTGGTTGTGGCTGAAGCCTTCGGACTAGGCATCGACGACGCCCAAAAGTTCAAGGTGTTGGATGCTGAACTTAAGATTGGCCCCAAAGACATTGTCTACATCACCGGCGACAGCGGCAGCGGCAAAAGCGTCCTGCTGCGGGCAATCAGGGCAGACTTAGGTGAAGAGGCAATAGACCTATCCGAGGTTGCAGTTGACCCAGACAAGCCCCTAATTGAGACCGTCGGCGCCACCGTCGAAGAAGGCTTGGAGTTGCTGAGCAAAGTCGGCTTAAACGACGCCTTCCTATTCCTACGCACCTACAGCCAACTCAGCGACGGCCAACGATACCGTTACAGAATCGCCAAGCTAATCGAAAGCGGCAAACAATGGTGGCTAATGGATGAATTCGCCGCCTGCCTGGATCGGGACACCGCCAAAATCATCGCCTACAACCTGCAAAAAATCGCAAGGCAACAAGGCAAAGCGGTCATCGCGGCAACAACCCACAGCGACCTAGCCGAGGACCTCAAACCCAGCGTTTTAGTGCGCAAGCGGTTTGGGGAAGAAATCAAAATCGACTATTACCCAACCACACCAGCCCCGGAATGCAGCTTAACCCGTGAAATGCGCGTCGAAGAGGGTACAAGGGCAGACTGGCAGAAACTCAGCAGCTTCCATTATCGCGGGCACAAGGTTGCGGTTCCAAGAAAAATCTTCCGCATGGTACGGGGAGAGGAGCTCTGCGGGGTTATAGTGTATAGTTACCCACCTCCCGCCTGTTATGGAAGGCGAATGGTACTACCGAAAATGACTATTCAGGAGTTGAATAAGCAACTTAGCATAATCAACCGAGTAGTTATCCACCCAAAATACCGCACTATAGGCATAGGAGCCAAACTCATCCGTGAGACAATGCCGCTGGTCGGAACCCAATATGTGGAACTGATAGCGGTTATGGCAAAGTATAGCCCATTCGCTGAAAAGGCTGGCATGCAAAAAATAGCCCAACAACAAACAGTAAAAAGCATATCCAGCGTTTTTAAAGCGCTCTTGGAGTTAGGGTTTGAGGCGCAACTCTTGGCAAGTGAACGATATGTCCAGGCTAAGCTTGAAAGCTTGCAACCAGAGGAGATTAATAAACTCAAAGAAGCTTTCATTAAAAACAAGCATACACGCTTTAGGAGGGAATTTGCAGCTAGCCGCAATCAGCCCTTTGGAAAGGTCGCCGATTATATTACCTGTATGTATAAAGCTGAATTGCCAGAATTGGTCAAACTGATAAAGCTGGTAGGTATGCTTTCTCAAACAAAGGTCTATCTTTTCTGGGCAAACTCGGATAAAAATCAGGTATATCCTAGAGACTAAAAAAGAATAAGGATTAGTAGTGTTCTGAAAACGTTACGGGTGTATCTATCAGTCTCGTTTTCGGCAATGAAACGAGGTATCTACAACCTACAGAAACTTCTTATTATTGTTAATAGATAATTTAGCAAACAAATTTAGGTTTTGATCAAACCATTCTGTATTCCCAAGCTGCTACTAGCGACGAGATAGAAAAAAGCAATTAAAAAAAAGAATAAGATTGTTTTTTGCTAACCTGAGTTAACATTTACAGCATCGATATGAAGTCTAACCGGATTGCCTCCTGGGTTATAGCCGCATACTGCGATATACCTAAAGTGACCTGCATAATCACCAATTTTGTCCCAGCTTGGTGATGTGTGTCCAATGCCTAACGCAGAGCCGACTTGAGTCCAACCGCCGCTTGGGTTCATTGAAACATAGATGTACAAGTAGCCATGATATCCGCTTTCGGAATAGCTATTGACGTATATCGCGCCTGTCGCTTCACATCCGTACTAAAAATTATACAAGCGATAACGTTATTTGCTATCATTAAGTGGTTTACGATGAGTTGGTAGGTTAAACTAAATACCGGATTCTTTCTTAAAACTGACTATTACCATTAGAATTGCTTTTTGGCTCGTCTCCTTAATAGTAATATGGTAATAGTCGTTAACATGATTAGCACTATAATAATCGCAATGACACTTAGAGTGACGATATCTTGAGGTACTATTGGCTCGTCTTTGGGTGAATCAATCATCTGATAGAAAATACTAACATTGCTGTTTGAGCTCGACACCGTTACCCAGCCATCGGAGCTGACATGCCACATTCCTTGTGAAACAACAGTGTCATTACTGAATACTGTCCAATTTAATGGTTGATAGACGGTCCCTGTATAGTGAAGATTGAAAGATTGGTTTCCCATACCACTCACTGTGTAGTTTAACCAACCTTGTGCAGGAAGAAACTTCGCCAAGATATCATAGTTTTGAATAGTAACATTACAATTTTGAGCGGATATACTGAAATCTCCATGATTACGAGTAAAATTCAAAACATCTCTTCCAGTCACCGTTCCCTTCGCAATATCAATATTTGGATCAGTGAAATTGAGCATATAATTGTCTAGTATCAATCCATAAAAATGCAAGCTACTATTTTCTTCCTTTAGAAGAGAATACGACCCTCCAACCGCAAAACTAACGGAGCCGTTAGAAGATGGAATGAAGAATTTATCGTGGCTATAAAATGTCTTGAGCTGTCCTTCTTCAGAGGCGATACTTTGTGGGAATATAGTGAGGACGAGTAAAAGTAACGGGAGAATGGAGAGGTGCTTAATCTTCAGTTTAACACATCCTTATGTTTTGAACATTTTGTGGTATGCTAATTCACACCTATTCAGTATAAAACTTCAACGGTGTCCTAAATTATTGTACACCAGTGATTTCTTGGCAAAATAGGATTAACTATAGCTTTTAAGAAGCGAACGTTATGTCAAAGAACCATTGGAGTGAAAAGAGAAAAACTGAGTTAGCTTTGGCTTCTTTTTTTAAAGTGAAGTATTAGAAGCCCGCTAGCCATCGTAATCGACACTATTGTAGCAGCGATAAGGAGTGCTGTTGGGAAGGGTTCTGGCGGCCGTGTGGGTTCAGGGGTTGGACTTGCGGTTGGAGTCGGTGAGGGTGTTGGTGACGGTGAAGGGGTGGGTGTTGGGTCGTAAGCATTCCAGTAGATGAGTTGGCTATAGCCTTCGTTGCCTACTATTGAGCCATCATCATAGATAATGTCTAGTTTATTGTCATACTCACTTAGCAGTTTGCCGACACTTTTGCTTATTTGGGTAGTGTATTCATCTGCATCCCAAATGCCCCAGATGTGGTCTGTGGACCAACGAAAACCAAACCTGTAAGCGTTAGGAAGCCCGTATGCTGTGCGTGCACCTTTATGGCAGTTGCTTTTGGGCTGGTTGTTTTGTGCATAGTTCCAGAAGCGTTGCATCGCGTCATAGTGCTCTTGTTGTAGCGTACTGTGACAAAGAGGATTCTCAGATGGATAAGTTCCAGAAGAAGATCGGCGAATCTACTACACGTAAAGTTAGCAAAGACAAAGAGGACAAAGAAGAGGAAGCTAAACTAAAGAAAAAGAAGTAAACCCTCTTTTTGGGGGTCCTTTTTGGGGATGGCTGTCACATTCATCATGTGAATTTTTCTATCAAGGAAGAGGCATTTCTGTTGGGCTTGGCATGTTAGGAAGCGTTTGAGGAGTGTCATGTGGTGCTGATGACGGACCTGGGTTGACAGGAAGTTTCTGGTTGCCTAATGGCAATGTTGTGTAAGTTCCATCGTCATTAAATACTACGTGAAATGCATTGCCTTCCATTACATAGATGGCTTCTGTTCTGTCGTCGTTTAGATAGTAAATAGATCGCCCAATTCCGCTGCCGCCAATAAAGTCTGGTGCTCCTGCAATTTTGTTGAATTCACTTTCTAAAACGCTCCTGTCCTTAGTGTCATATAGCTTCCCTGCCTGTTCAGAGGTTAATCTGGGCTGGTCTTTTGGTAGGTCTCCGATGGCGATAAGAACGGGTCGTCTCCATTCGCCTGGCAAACCAATGCTTTTGTCAGCAATAATTTTGTCTAGTTGTACTTTCTGCTCACTTGTTGCTTTGGCATATGCTAACTCGTAGAAAGATGCACTCGGTGCAGGGGTTGCTTCTTGTCCTGAAAGCCAGTTAGATGCAGCAGAGACAGCTAATATACTGCCAAATAATGCTCCAACTACAACGATTGCTAATACCACATTAGTTTTTTTATTTTTCAACATGGTCATAAGCTCCTTTGTTACTTGTAGCACCAAAGGATATAGTATCCAGTATGCTGATTAAAATCAGTTATGCCAATATAGTATGTCGTACCTGCTGTCAGATATATGTCAAAGTCAGCATTGTTTGGTGAAGTATCATAGACCAGCATATTTCCGTTGTTATCAAATACAGCTCCATCTATATTGTAACCGGCCCCTCTGTCTGTGTAGATATTATATGTACCGCTTGAGGTTGGAGTAAATTTAAAGAAATCTTTTTCGTCAGGATAGTCAAAACGACAGTTCCAGCTGTTGGTTATGGTAAAACTTTTTTCGAGTACATCACCAGCTTTGTCTCTAAAATCATCTGTTGTGTACTGCGTGGAAGCGTCGTGTCCGAAGAAGTGTGGGAAATCAACAACAACTGATTTAGCAATTAGGTAGTATCTTGCACCATCGTCGTAGCCTCCCTCAGTGATAGTAGTCGCAATATTTGAGTCAGTTATCTGAACCCCGGAGGTTAGTGAAATATCTGTTATGGCAGTTGACCCTGGCTTATGTGACCAAGTACCATCAGAATGCCTTAGATAAAAGTGGTAATCACTGTTATAGCCATCTTGTCTGATCGTAAGCGCGATTTTTCTTTGTCCGTCAGGAACACTAGCTGTTCTGGTTGTTTCGGTTAACGTGCTGAATTCAGAACATACGGCGGAGAGTGTACCGTAGTCTTCGTAGATTCTGTCATGAACAAAATAGTACATGTTATTCCAATATGTCATGGCGTATACATAACTTTGCATTAGACTTGAAAAAGGCTCTGTGTTGTAACCAAATTCACCTGGTTGTTGCTTATAGGGCGAACCTGAGGAGCCATCGGGGTAATAGAGGTGGGATGCATATCCGTAGCAGTTCATTTTATACTGCATATAGCTTCTATAAGGACTTGTGTCTGAATAGACTGAATTAGTTCTATTGACTGTTATAACTGCAGATGCTGTCGGCAATAGCATTAGACATATGCTTAATGTTATTAATATTGCAACAATTTTTTTATTTAAATGGCGTTTGATATTCATTTTAAACCTCCAGTATCAGATTTTTTTGTGTTTTATTCATATTCTTTCGTTCCACTTTTTTTTGGGGATTTTTATCATCACGCCCCTCGCTCGACGCTCATACGTGGATTAAGCGCTTTTTGTTAGTATTTCTATGCTTTAGGACAAGTGTACTAAACGCTAGGACATCCGATTGCTTAACTTAAAAAAAGGAAAATGTGTATTCTTCAACAAATTGAAAAGCCCGAATGATTATTCAAGGGCAAAACTCTTGTTTTGAAGGTAACAGCAGATAGTCCCGTCTGTTCCCAGTTACCCATTTCTAAAAGCATTTTATATACTCCAATTTTAGCATCTTCTGTGCGGTTATTGTCAACCTATCTGTGTATTCTTATTCGGTTCAGTGTTAACCGATTATTTGTAAAACAGGCATTGAAAAGTTTAGGGTAGTAAGGACGAAGAAAAAATGTCCTTTTAAGGCATCCTATGATTTCCTAATAATATCCTATCAGGTTTGGTTTAGCTATCTGGGTTTTGTGTGTCTATCATTCCAATCAACCGCTTATGGTGTTGTGTTCAAAATATAAATGTAGACGTATCTGCCTGTAACAGAGTAAGCTGAATCAGAATAAACTATGTCTAGTTTATTTCCGTACTGCCCAAGTTTGCTTTGTACGTCGGTCCAGGTTTGGTTGGAAGCGCTGTTTGGTTCCCATATTCCCCAAATGCGGTCGTTTGGGTTTCGCATTCCCCAGCCATAATTCGTTGGCAAAACCAGCGCTGCTTGAGCTTTAACGCTACCATGTATTACAGTGGGGTTTTGAACTACTTCAGTCCAGAAGCGTTCTAATGCTTGGAAATGCTCCTCTTGTAGAGTTCCGTATGGTCCTGACATGCTTTCTGCATAGTTGAATAGTATGACATATTGGGCTCCGTTTTCATAGGAGGTTTTCATTTGGTTAAAAATTTCGCTTCCATCCGCAAGGAACGGGGCTTGGGTGTATTTCCACGTCAAGATAGTTCCCCAACTTTTACCCTGCAGATTTGCTGCGCCACGCACTAAGGCGATTTCTTGAGCAAACGAATTGTTCCAGCCTAACTGCGCAAGAACCATGTCATATCCGCTCTTGTAATCCCACCAGTAAAGACTATAGTCAGACGTAAAAATTGGAAAATCCCCTCTACTTATATTCCATTGGCTTCTCAGGTTATCTATGGGTCCTTTGGTTTTGGTCATAAATAGGTTTGCTGCAGCATTATAGTCAGGTATTGGGTTTTTGGTCTTAACTTGCTCATAAGTTTCTTCTTGAGCAATACGATCTGAGCCATTCTCCATTGTATAGAAATTATCTCTCAATACTTGATAAAAGTCCCCTACATTATGGTGGCCATAAGGTAAACCGCCTGTGTATACTTTATTTATTGTACTTGTGATTGTTTCACTTACTGTTATTAAACCGTCTGGCTCATAAGTGGTCAAGTTGGAATTACTTAACGTTTTAGATATCGTTATAGAAGAATTGTCAGGATCAAGCTCAGACGAAAAGGAAACAATGCTTTTCTGTACTGTAATTTTGTCGTTTGGGAAAAATGTTGTCAAACACCCATTGCCATCATCGTAACTTACAATGCCGTCATTTGATTTGTTTACCGTAATTCCTTGTACTTCATTAAAAGTAACGGAGCCATCAAGCATTTTGCCTCCAGGTTCATCGCCCAAATAGACGCCCACGAACATCTTACCCCATCTTTGCTTGGCAGTTCCTACCCACATTGCATTTTGCGCAGGACCTGATACATCAAACATAGCCGCAAAGTGTAATCCTTTAGATACCGTATAATCGCCTATCTCGTTGACAGCAGTGGCATTATCCTTTAAAATGCCTGATTGCAGCACAAAGAGGTTTGTATAATTTGCGACTTTGTCAATGAGGGTTTTGGCGTCTTGTATGTTATTTCCGCCATAGGTTACGCCGACGTAGAAAGGTTCCTGTTCTTTATTTTTTCCAATGAAGCTTGTGTAATTGATGAATGTAATCAAGCTTCCGCAAAGTATACAAATAATGGCTAATGAGAGGATATTTTTCCGGTTCATGGGTACACGCCTTAGTCGAAGTCAAATCCAATAAATAAAAAAAACGGTAAAAACGGTCAAAAAAACGTTTAGCCTGTTTTATGTGTGGAAGGTTCCTGTTTCAGAGGTCGCAGTATGTCCGTAGGTTATATGCGGGTCTTGTCCAGAGTTCAGGACTGTATCTAGGTTAGTATCGTACCAGTTCCAACCACTTAATTGATACTGCATTGAAGTTGTTTGTCCAGCAAGAGCTGGTGGGCTAGTTGCAGTCATAGCCCCTACACTATCCTCAAATGTTGTGACATATCTGTCACCACTCCAAACAACTCCGAAGTCATACGTACGCATCGTAGTCCAATGGGCTCCGCTGTCTAAGCTATAGTAAAACATCCAAACCTTACTACCGGTACCATTTCTTCCAACGCATATCCTTATGGTATTAGAATCAAGATTTGTCGTTGAAATTTGAGTTGTAACATCAGACTGCCAAACGCCTTGTTTCTGTACTGCAGCAGTAAAGAATAATTGTGAGGTTGAATCGGTTTGATACCAACATAAGTTTATTTCTGCAGTGTAATTATTAGTGCCACTTGCAACCAATATTGCATTCCACTTTTGCATATAATTACCAGATTGAGCGTGAACTGCTGAGGTCTCCTTTACATACGACCAGACTCCAGTGACATCGTTTTGAACATGATACCAACCGTAACAGTATGTTGTAGCTGACGCCGCTGGGAAAAACAGCATTGAAATCATGACTAAACAAAAGGTTCCTATCAATATCGCTTTTTTACCTGTTTTCATCAGTTCTCTCCATTTTTTTATTTTTCTTCTTAGTAGTTTGCCTGGCAAACTAACTTATGCATATCAGACAAGCTGTACTTAGTTCTACACTTTAGGACAAGTATACGAAATTATAGGACAGTACGTTTAACCAAGAATTTTATTTTGCGCTAACAAGAAGATAGAAAAAGCTTGCAGACGTTCGCCATCAAGGAGTAAACAAAAGCAAAATCACCATTAATGTGTAAAGTTAATCGCTTGCAGAATGAACTAAGTCATGCAACTCAATTTCTAAACCAACGAAGGAATACCTGAGTGAACCAAGAACATGCTGCCAAAAGGCACTGTTATAATTAATTATTGATTTGGAATTACCCTTATTTTGAAAGTAATAGCAGATAATCCTGTTTGTTCCCAACTCCCCATTTCCAACAGCATTGCGTATTCTCCGATATCTGCTTCTTGTAGCGCTGTTATTGTCAAGTCAGTTGTTTTATTCTCATTCGGTTCAATCGTTAGGGGGTTTACGGTGAAACTGGCTTCGAAAAGTTTAGAGGTATTGGAGGACTCATCATCGATAGACGATGGAGCAGTTGGGTATGGTGCTGGTGGAGAAGTGATTAATTGAGACAAGCGTTGACCTTCAAAGGACCCTACGGACAGATAGAGAGGTATTATGAAATGATTCTTTGAGAGGGATGCAAAAGCAACATTTATCGTAATCGAACTTTCTTGAGTGATGTTAAACTCGAGGCTTTCCTGTGAATCTTTTAATAACTTTACTGAAAGGCGTAGAGACTGAGCGTTCTCAGATTCATTGCCAGGACTGCCGGTTGGCATGGGCGGGTTTACTGACACTCCACCTTTTAAAACTAACAACTGATAACTTACCGCAAACGTAATCAATAATAGAACTACAACAAATATAACAGCTAATATTTTGAACTTTCGATCCATACCGTTCCTATAACGGCAAATCATATTTAGCTCTTATCAAAAAGTGGATAGCTAATCTGCTGATAAGGGGACGAGCTGTCAAAAAAGATAACAATCGAAGTTTAGCTAATATCATAAAAAAGATTAGTGAAAGGTATAACGCTTAGTTATACCCATGTTTCCCATCTATAACTCAAAGCACCCATTGAGTGTGATTCTTGCACGGGGCTGACCGTTGACCACCAGGTATTAATTGAGTTTGTCCAATAGGCCCATCCTTGTGAGTTTTGTAGCCAATTGCGGTAGAATACGGCATGAGAACTATCGCTTGTGTATACTCCGGAATTACTGTAGACCTCTTTTTGGAAGCCAGCTTGGTTGTACAAGCTTGAAACGTGCCCAGTTCTTACCCATTGATAGTTAATCCAGACATCGTATTTCCAGCCATAAGCATCCTGAGTGCCATCCAACATGATAGTATAGGTGTCAGCAGAAGTTATGGGAGTGTTTTTATTCAGATGGATTATCCAGTAGCCTTCATCACTGTCGTATGAACGCCAAGAGTAAGCTTCGCCTAAGTTATGAGAAAGTACAGTTTCTACCCAGTTGCTACCACTATCTAAACTGCCAAGTTGCATACACAAGTAATGGTATAGCGTTTGGCCTGAAGCAACACCCATGGAACCTGAGACCATCTCACAGGAGACGCCTCTCCAAGAGGCAGCACTTGTTCGCATACACGATGTTCTATCGGCTTGGGAAGCAACAACAAAACCATCGGAAAATGCTTCTTGTTCGGCAGGGGCTTTTATGGGCCCTCTGTTGGGCATTTTGGCAACTTCTTCAGCAGTCATGGCTCTACCAAGCCATCTTGCACCAGTTTTAGGATCCCAACCCATTCCCAGCTCTGTGAGCCTTGCGGTTATTTCTTCATCATTAAGCGCCTGTAACTTGAATTCTTGTATTTTCAGCGTCACTGGATCTACAAAGTTTTCTTGTGGTTCCCAAATCCCAGAGATTGATGCATTATCGGTCCCTGATGCAGTTACTAAGACCATTGGAGAAAACATCGCGATGCTAAGCAAAATAGCTGTTAAGTGGTAAACTAATTTCCATTTCACTATTTCACCTCCCTCTTAGTCTACAACCTGCTTTACAGACTATATTTCTATGCTCTAGGACAACTGTACTAAAGAGTAGGACATCAAATGCATAAAAACTACACGTCTTAAAAAGTAAAAGCGGTTGCCGATAATGTAGAAGAGAGATTATTTCTTCTCGTAGCCAACTTTGAATTTTTCATACAGATGGACCAAGTATTGTATTTAGTACGTAAGTATCAGATCTATTATTGAATACGCACTCCGCTCGAATTGTGGAATCGGTCACAATAGTTTTTCGGTCCAATTGTTCAATTGAAGAATAAAATTCACAACGAGTAACATTCGCGTCTATTTTGAAAGACGCTGTTTTATTTACCTCTTTCTGCAAGCTATTCAGCGTGAATGGAATTTTGATTGAGTTGCTGTTAATTTGAATCCCATCTGGGCTGTCTCCTATCAAGGATGCATTAGTAGATCTCAATACCAAATAGAAGCTTGTTTCTCTCATACTGAGGCTTTCACAGGAAACAACTAACTGATTAACTTGCCCAGCATAAATCTGTTTTTCACTGGCTATCTTGTAGGAGATGACAGCGGGACCTAAAGAGACATCATAGGTTTCATACGCCAGCAAGCTAAAGATTATGGCCAAGACAAAATAGACTGCAATATTTCTTTTTTTCTGGTATTTCCTTAGTGATGGGAATTTCAAGAAACATACAAGAACTATTACTGTAAGAGCAATGAAAAGAATAACATAAGGAACAAAATACAAGTTAGCAATTGACACTTTCTGTATACACCGTTAGATTATTTACAGATTGGATTGATATAAAGCGATGCTTTAGGACATACTGTCTCATTTTTAGTACACTTATTGAGAAACTCTTATCTCTAAAGCATCAGCATATTATTATAAATGCCCTTAGGAAAGAACACAAGAGTAGAAGCCGACAAATGTTACTAAGTAAACTTATCTGCGGTCACCAGATTAGAAAAAGAGGAAGTGGTAATAATTAATCGAAACGAGCACAGTTTAGATTAATTTGTGTAGTGCATCCAGTACAATATCCTCTTGTTTGCCACTGATACGTGTAGCTCATGATACAATAGGTCTGATCGTATCCGTGGTCTGAGCAGTCGTATAGGTGGGAAGCTTCATGTTGGAAGAGATTTGCTACGGGAATGTAATATGGCCAACCAGATGCGGCTGCGTTCATAAGAAAATGATGCCCCATTCTATTTGCGAGACCCACAATGCTTCCGCCAGATTGCCCTGTCATTAAGACTATCACGTCACAGCTTACACCTGTCGGATCAACGCCATCAATCTCATCTAACAGGTCATAGTAATCCATGTAGTCGGGTGTTTCCCAATAGCAATAATACTGTGATTGCGCTTGGAAGTCAATTCCAAAAGGTATCTCCAAATAATCATCACCGCCCTCTAGAATGTTATTTGCCCACGCACAGCATCCTTCCCATGTCGCAAACCAAGGCTCATTACATGCGTAATAATAATACGCCTCTTCATCGATTATCACAATTGTTTTTACAACATGAGTTGTCTCATCCAATAGCATTTGTCCGCCAATGTTATCGGTTATGACTTCTATCGACATCTGATTTGGTGTAAAGTAGCCGGGTAGACATGCAAGTTTATTTAAATCTTCTTTAGTCATTTTTTCCACTATCTCAGGAGGCAATTGCCAAGCATCAGCTGTTTCAACGCACACTTCGTATTCAATATCGTTCTCAACCGTGTCTTTATTCGTGGATTGAGAGATGATAGAGCGCAACTCATCAAAAGTCATTGCACCAGCCGGAATGCCTATGGTCTCGTCCGATGGAGCCAATGCATGAACGGGCAATATTGCCATGATAACGAAAAGAACACTTGCTACTGCAACAAATTTTAAAATTTTTGGGTTTTTCATTGATTCACCTTGATAATATCTCTTTACATATTGAATTTATTTCTATACTTTAGGACAAATGTACTACGGACTAGGACACAAAAATTGAAATTGTTTGGATTAAAGGCTTCCTTTACGCCAAACCTTTATTGTCTCATAGAGAAAAACTAAGACGGCTATAGCGGTCACTGATACATAAAAGAAATATTCACCGTTAAAAACAAGCGGTCTTAAAAAAGTAAGCTCTATCAATAAGATGGTAATCGCAAAAGACAAATAAAGTAGATATCTAGGAATCAAGAAGCGGCTGATTTTAACACAATTTTCTAATATCAACTTGTCAACGGTATAATTTCCACTTTCCTTTTTTAATAGTCCTGCGTGCTCTAATTTAGAGATGTGATATTGCGCTACAGAGGGGCTGCTCAGTTTTAATGCTCTTTGAATTTCTCGAATACCAAGAGATTTACGACTCCGTAACAAAAGGCGATAGATATCAAGAGCAGTTCCCTTTAGAACATCGCTTGATTCATCTTCTGGTAAATCTCTTACCCCCAAAGACATAATTTATCGTTAACACCAATTTAAAAACTAGCCCGATATATGCAGAACGTTTCATCTGTTATACAGATAACCGAGTGTACAAAATTTAGTACACCTAATAGAAATATAATGTTAAAATATTGGGGTGCTTTGAGAATTCATTAAAACACAGGGGTGATGAATCTTCGAAACCTTGGTGAAACTAGAAACAAAGATGGTAATAATGGTCATAGTTGGTGTTTTGTCGGCTTTTTTATTGCTAGGTTTAAGCTATATTATCTTCCCCGATATGCCTATACAACAACCGCCTGGACCACAGCCAACCTCTAGACCAGAATCTTTGTTAAGCCAAATATTTTGGGCATTTCAATTGATAGGTATAGCAGCAATCGTTTCCCTCACCATTGTTGGAGCATTCATGGTAGTTAACCGTATAAGAAAAGAGAAAAATAGTGAGCAACTAACCGAAGGATAATCAAAACTCTTAAGGTTCTCTGTATCCGTACTAATTTTTCTATGTTTTGTCCTAAAGTATAGCATTAAGTATTAATTCTTACGCATTATGTCATCACAACTGGCAAGTCATCGCCTCATCCTGTTTTTAGCAGAATCCCAACCCAGTTTTGGTCTACAATCCATCGGGAGAGTAGACAAGGGTGGTGAGGGAACATAGCAAGTGCACTAAACTTGAGGTCTTCAGTGGCCGACAAGCTAAGCTAAATTTTGTAATATTTTTGATTCTCTACCCAGAGGGAAAACTACTGGCAAGCTATGACATATACAGAGAGGTCCATGCCACAAGAGGATTCAGACGTAGAGGAAAACAAAACGTGGATAGACGAGTCAAGGCTTTATTTCAGCAGGGCTGGTTGGAAGATGAGGGCACCCGAGAGACCAAACCGCATTTTCTTTCAACTCTCTATAAGCTAAGCGAAAGAGGCAGAGCCGCCTTAGAGCTGAGAAGGGACCTAAACTTATTTCTCGAAACTGCTCCCAAAGACCAGCTCAAAAAGGTAGTGGATGCCTTTAAGATGTATCGGTAAAAGATTGGTGTCGTTGTTGACCCCTACAACGAGATGATCTCGTTGTGTCGATAGATAGTTTTTATGTTCAGCCTGAGAGTTGGTCAAGGTGAAAAAGGCTTGGATAAACCCAAAAAAGTGACAGTTCAAGAAATCATCGCTGACATCTGCACCATCCTAAATAAGATCAATTTCGTGCTAAACGATCATGAGCAAAGACTGCAGCTTATCGAAGGGCTGGACCTGAGGGCTGAACTGGAACTGTTCAAGAACAGGATTTTGGCCATTTCTGATAAGAAAAAGCAGACTGAGGCTTTGCTGGCATTCAAGAGTTTGTGTGATTTGCTGGGCATCGCAGACTTAGAGCAAGAGAAACATTCAGTTTGAGGCTGAGATGAGCGGATGGCTGAACTTACACGAGGCACATCTGTATCCTTTTCTAACCTAATGTTTTGTATAGGCTCAGCAGTCTACGTCCGCTACAAAGACCACGTACTCTTCAAAAACATCACTCAACCAATTGCCGAGTCGGTCGAACGTGAAACCATCGGCTGGCTCTCGAAACAAACTGATGACATAGTGCTAATCGAGCATGACCGGACAATTCCGAATGCTCAAATTCCCAGTGGACAAGGTAGCGGAGTCATAATTTTGAAAAGTTGCGTCCTAGAAATGCATAAGCTACCGCTACAAGAAAGTTCAGATTGGAATTTAAATTCTCAAAGCCACATAGGTAAACCTGAGTTCGCGCTTCAGCCAAAGAAGCGAAAAACTCAACAAAGAAAAAGGAAAGACGGCAAATGATTACTAGAGCCACGCAAACACTAGCACAGCCCATAACCAGAAATCGCCAACTCACAGTTGAAGAACTAAAAACACTCAATCTTCCACTAAACATCCAAGGCGACACAGTAACAATCGACCACAGCTTAAGAGGCTGGCCACTTCAGCAACCAGTCACCTTAAGCCTAAACAAAGTCTTAGCAGCCAAAGAAAAAGGCTTAATCAACTACATCATAAGCGCACTCGTAAACGAAAGACCCAACCTAATCCCATACGTCTTCGACAACCAAAGCCTCATCAAAATGGCAAGACACTTCCTGCGCCACTGCTCAGGCTCTCTAAACAGCTGCTACAGCTACACCTCAACCGTACAAAGATACGCAATATGGCTCGGCTACAGCCCCGACCTCATAATCCAAGACTGCAAACCCATCGGAAACATACCCGACCCACAAAGAGTCCAAAACCACTCAGGCTATCTTGACGAGTATGTAGCAGCACTTCAAGACGAAGGCCTAACACCGAGCAGAGTACACTGCTGCGCCAAACACGTCAAAACCTTCTACAGAACAAACAGCATCAAACTTGAGCTTTCAGCACCATTAAGCCGAAGAGTAACCTACAAAGACAGAGCGCCAAAACCAGAAGAACTCGCAAAACTACTTGACATAGCACAACTCCGAGAAAAAACCATCATATCCATGCTTGCACTCGGCGCTTTCAGAGAAGAAACACTCGCCAAACTCCTCTACAGACACGTCCAAAAAGACATCGAAAACAACACTATCCCCATCCACGTACACGTCGAAGCCGAAATCACCAAAGGCAAATACCACGACTACGACACCTTCCTCGGCGCAGAAGCAGCACAATTCCTAAAAGCATACCTAGAACAACGAAAGAAAGGCTCACAAAGAATCCCACCAGAAACCTTGACTCCCGAGTCACCATTAATAAGAAACGAGCACTACCGCACCCCCAAAAGCATAACCTCAAAAGAAATACGCAGACTCGTACACGAACTATACCAAGATGCAGACTTAATCAAGAAACCAATCGGACGCATGTATGACCTAAGAGTCCATAGCCTAAGAAAATACTTCAAAACCCAAATGCTCGCACTCGGCGTCCAAGCAGACTACGTTGACTACATGATGGGACACACAATCGACACCTACCACGACATCCAAAGCATAGGCATAGACAAACTACGCAGCATCTACGCAGCAGCAGGATTATGCATTAAGCCGAAAACGCAAGTCAGCAAAGTCGAAGCCCTCAAAGAAATCATACGCGCTTGGGGCTTAAACCCAGAACAACTCTTAACCAGAGATGCACTAGCTGAAGGTGCAATCACCTACACAAACCAAACCGACATAGAAAACCACCAACTAATAGTGCTAAGCAACCACATTAAGGAGCTGATACACAATGAAAAAACAGGCTAAATTCCAGTCAAATCTTTTGAATCCCAGCGGGCCCGCCACCCCCAACCTTCCAAGTCAGTTCTTATCAAGCCATCTCTTAGACATAGAAACCAGAAGCATCACATTAATTACCACAAGATAGGCGGGGAAAGCCAACTCCGAGAAACTCCAAGCTGTTGCCGCCAGAAAGCTGGTTAGCGGCGTGAAAGTGCCGATGAGGTACGGCCAGACGGATTCAGTTTTGGGGTTCCGCCACGCTTTTGTGAGGGTGGGGACAGCGGCGAAAGCGTCGCTTGCCATGGCGAAGGTTATGGCTAGGTTTGGGTCGCGGGTCAAGTACCACAGCACCAAGGCTGCAGCTGAGAGGACTCCACAGAGGTAATCGAAAGTTGAAAGTTTCCAGTAGGCTTTCTTACAGAAAAACGAAGCTGCAAAAATCAGAAACGGCGAAAACCCCGACATAAACACGGGTACCACTGCCCAACCCACCCCGCTGGAGACCGCCGCTGCAGTAGCTATGAAGGGTGCAACCGCCCACATGAACCAAGTTACCCTGTTGGGTTTAGTTTCGCCCCTAAACATGGAGCGGATGTAAACCAACGCGGCGGTCAACGAGGCTGCGGCGGCGACAAACACTAGATACTCAAACATACGGGGTACTTCTTGGGTGGCTCAGGTATTTTAAGGGGGCTACAATGAACCCACTTAAGGGTGTTTGTTCTATATATAAGGGAGGGGAGGAGGCGGCAGAGCAGTAGCGCCTGCGATTACGGTCTCGTTTAGAGGGTTTTCATGACGGTGTCCATGTTGAAGGAAGTGTTTGCACAGCCATTCTTAATCAAAGGTATGCCTTGACCGCGAACATCTAGGCTGGCTAAGAGGTGCCCCATCATCTTCATCTCTTCTCCACAAGCCACCCCTACAACGCCTTCATAGCAGTTGTTTTTAAGAATCTTTGGAATACATGAACCGCCGGGAACAACGTAGACGTCGTAGCCTTTGCTTCTGGCGTATCGGTCAGCCTTGTTAACTATGCAGTCATCGGAGCAATGAGCGCAAGTGTAAGCTGGAACTTCGGGGTCAAAGCTGGCTTTACATCTGTTGTCCATGTATTTGCGGGAACAGTGCGGGATGAAGAGTGCCCGTTTCTTGGTTTCTAAGAACCTTGGTCGCTCTGTAAGGTTGACTGCCTGCAAATCCAAGAGGTCCTGAAGTAAAACCACTGCGTCTGAAATGTTTAAGCCTGTGGCTTCTTGAATTCGAAATTTAACAATCAAATCGTTAGCGGTGTTTAGAACCGTTTTATGCATGCCCCGCTGGTAACTAATCATCGCCAGCTCTGTAAAGAAGAATCGGGGAACTTTTGACAAGTCAAAAGTGAATTTATAGGGCATAATGTAGGATAGCTGTTTACATCCTTAAAAAAATACCTGTCTTTTGGTTAAGATTCAGGCGTTTTTTTCTTCTCCAGATCCTGCCCTAAGAAGTCTTTGATTGACTTGAGGTCATCACGCAACCGTTTAACCTCAGTCTCTAAATCCGTGGCCCGTGACTCTACATCCCTGCGTAGCTTGTCAAGGTTGCCTTGCAGTTGAGGTTCCGCATCAAGCAACGCAAGCTTCTCTTGAAGGTTGCCTAAAACATGTTTTAAGCCCACCTGTATCTGCCGAAGCCGAACAACAGCCTCATCTAAGCTCAAAACGTCCTCAGCATCTGGTTCAGAGTCAGGTTCAAACGTGAACTCCATAGACAACCCTTAACTTAAAGAAAGAGTGTGAAGGGGTTTAAATGCTGATCTGGAACATCAGCTTTTCACTAAGTTCTTTGTAGCGGTTTCGGATAGTTACTTCGGTAACCTGCGCGATTTCAGCGATTTCCCTTTGCGTCTTGCGTTCTCCAGTTAAAACCGAAGCTATGTAGCTTGCAGCTGCAGCGATACCTGTGGGTCCACGTCCAGAGGTAAGTTTTAGTTCTTTAGCGGACGTCAAGATTTTGTGGGCGATTTCCTCCACTTTCCCCTGCATGGTGAGCTGATTTGAGAATTTAGTGATGTATTGACTTGGGCGCAGCGGCGGAATCGAGTAGTTGAGTTCCCGAATCAAGAACCTATAGCTCCGCCCAACTTCCTTTTTGTTCACTACGGATGCCTGAGAAATCTCATCCAGCGTTCGAGGCAAACCACACTGCCTACACGCCAAATACAAAGCAGCGGACGTAACACCCTGAATTGACCTGCCACGTATGAGGCGTTCTTTGACGGCTTTACGGTAGATAACTGAAGCGGTTTCCAGGATGTTTTTTGGCAAGTTCAGGTTGTTGGATATCTTTGTGATTTCTGAAAGCGCAAACGCCAAGTTACGTTCTGTTGCATCGGAAACCCTGATGCGGCGCTGCCATTTTCGCAAGCGATAAACTTGGGCTTTCTGGCCAGGCGAGAGGCTTTTGCCGTAGACGTCTCTGTCATGCCAATCTATAGTCGTGGATAAACCTTTGTCATGGATGGTGTAGGTTAAGGGTGCGCCGACTCTGGTGCGTTTTGAACGTTGCTCATCATCGAAGGCTCGCCATTCGGGTCCGCGGTCAGCCATTTTCTGCTGAACAACTATGCCGCAGTCCATGCACACGATTTCAGCGGCTTCAGAATCATGCATAAGTCGGGCGCTTCCACATTCAGGGCAAACCCTTGCTTTTTGGGGTTCAACCTTTGAGGTGGGTTGATCTTCTTCTTGTGGGGGCTGTAATTTGGGTTCCCTACTCATTGTCTCTTCTGCTCCGTTTCGTTTTCGAGAGAAGCAGATAGACTGGTTTATTCACCAATTTGGCGGGTTCTCTAACACTGGGTTTAATCACTGCATAAGGTGACGAGACTGGGCCAATGACATCGAAAACTTTGCCGACAACATTTAGGTTTTCATCGACGACTTCGGAGCCGATTTTCGGGGGATTCTCAGCTTTAACTATGGCGTTTCCTGAAGGAGATACATTTGAAATCCTGCCCAATCTTTGCAAACGCAATTCCCCTCTCGAAAACATGGAAGTGACCGTAACTGTGAATTTAAACGTTTCTGGATACTATATATAGGCATGCGACAAGTATGCGATTTAGGCGTCGAAAACTTATTAAACAGGAAGTGTGGATAAGACTGTGCCTTATCAAGGGTGAGGCTAAGAAATATGACTAAACCATTCTATGTAAAATATGAAGTCCCAAAAGAACTCGTAGATGCAGCCTATGAAGCCCTAACGATTGCTTCAAAATCAGGATCAGTTAGGAAAGGAACCAACGAAGCTACAAAAGCTGTCGAACGTTCCCAAGCAAAACTTGTCGTTATCGCTGAAGACGTTGACCCACCAGAAGTCATCGCGCACTTACCACTGCTCTGTGACGAAAGAAAGATTCCATACGTCTTTGTTCCAAGCAAAGAACAACTCGGCAAATCCATTGGCATCGATGTTCCATGTGCAGCGTCAGTCATTATGAGAGAAGGCGAAGCAGCAGGCTTAATCAAAGAGATCGTGACACGTATCGATCAGGTTAAACGAGGCACTCAGTAATGAGTAGCAAAGAAGTAGCTGAAGAACTAATTCCTGCGGAAGTTATCCAAATCATCGGACGCACGGGTGTAACAGGCGAAATTACACAAGTCCGCGTTCGTATCATGGAAGGTAAAGACAAAGGCAGAATCATCACTCGCAACGTCAAAGGTCCAGTTCGTACACAAGATATCCTGATGCTTCGAGAAACAGAACGTGAAGCGAAGAAAATCACCAGATAAACCTAACATGGAGACTTTGTCATGCCAAAACCGAGAAAATGTTCATTCTGTGGTGCTGATTTCCCAGCTGGCACAGGCATGATGTACGTTAAAAATGACGGCTCAATCCTTTGGTTCGATTCCAGCAAATGCAAAAAGAGCAGCTTAGCATTCAAACGTGATGCCCGTAAGCTGAAGTGGACTCAGTACTTCGGTAAAGAAGAAAAAGGCAAAGGGTAAACCCAAAACCTATCCTTTTCTACAATTTCATCTTATTTTTTTAGTTCAAGTTTTTGATTTGTTTACTCGTGGAAGTCTAATGGATACGTCGGTATATAGTCTGGAGCGTTTGTATCGACGTCACTTCTCAGTTGTTCTTCATCTAGTGGTTCTCTCTCGCAGGCACGTCTAAGAAGCAGGGGAGCCACAAGGGTGGTAATCATAATCATACCTAAAATCGCTGCGTAGGTGCTCTGGGTGATGGCTCCTGCAGAAATGGCTACTCCAGCCACGATTAAACCTACTTCGCCACGTGAAATCATGCCGTAACCAACTTTGATTCCTTTACTGCGGCTCTTTAAGAAGTGCGCAGCGGGCCATCCGCAGCCTACTAATTTACTGACAATCGCCACTACCACCAAACTTATGAAGAGAACGTAGAACATCCAATCAGTTGTGAAGAAGCTCCTTATGTCAAATTGGGCGCCTGCCAACGCAAAGAACACAGGCGAGAAAACTACGCTGATTTTTTTGGTGTAGTCACGGATTTTCTCAATCGCGTTTGAGCTAGCAACAGCCATGCCTGCTGCGAAGGCTCCAACGATGGGTGATAATCCAATCGCGGCGGCTAATGCGGATGCGCCAAAGCAGGAGGCGGTGGCGGCGGCTTCTACGGTTCCTTCTTTGCCTTTGGAGGTGAGGTTGATTATTCTGGGGAGTATTATCGAAGCGAAAACGGTTAAGCCAAGCCACAGTGCCAGTGAAGTGGAAATTACGATTACGACGTTTAGCGGGGTTATGGCGGTTGAAGTGGTGATGAAGGATACGATTACTCCCAATATCGCCAAACCTAAAACGTCGTCAACTACCGCGGCGCTAATCATCATCCGTGATTCTTGTCGTCTGCATTGATTGAGTTCTTCAAGTACCAGTGCAGTGATGGAGATGCTTGTGGCAACCAACGCTGAGGCGATAACTAAGCTGGCTATCGTGCCAAAGCCAAGAGTCAACGAGAGTGCATAACCCATTATGAAGGGAACGAGTACGCCGCTTGTTCCTATGATGAAGCCTGCTTTGCCGACTTTTCGGAAATCCTTAAACGTCATTTCTAAGCCAGCGACGAAGAGAATCAATATGCCTCCGATTTCTCCGAATGCTTTTACGATTTCATTGATTTCAATCAGAGGCGTTCCGTTTATCGTTAAAAATGATCCTAATGCGAAGGGTCCAAGGATGATGCCTGCGACCAGTTCGCCTAGCACTGAGGGGATTTTGCGCCAGGAAAAGATTTCACCCAGCACCTTTGCTGAGAAAACCAGAATGCATATGGTCACGATTGATGTAAGCGCAGCGTCTAAAGCCACGAAGTGCACCCCTCTCTGTGGGAAGGCAACAACGATGCTCTATTTAAAGTGCTTTATAGCGCCAGACCTTTTGGTGTAGTGAAAGTTACATAAGAAACTAAAAAATGAAAGAAGAAGGTTTGGATGCTAACCTGAGATTTTAGTTGCCCTTTTTATGCTTTCTTGGTAAGGGTTATCTCCATTGTGGAAACCATTCTGGACTTGTTCTCGCCCTCACGAGGTGGCATCTCAACGGTGCCGATTGCGATTTTGCTGACTTTAAGGTCTTTTATGAAACGGTTCCTTGCGATCTCAGCTACGTCGACAGCGGTGGTTATGGCTTGGCCTCTGGCTTTGAGGGTTATTTCGTTAAGTTTGCCTGAGGAGAGGCTTGTGATGATGGCCAATACATAGCTCATTGGGGGTTTGTTTCCGACGAAGATAACGTCTGCGTTTTCAGTCATACTATCATTTCTCCATTTGTTTGCTTTTGTGTAACGTTGCTTTTTTGCGCTCTGCTGCACAATAGAACGTTACTGCCCAATATTGCATCGAAGTTCCTAATAAGTCCATTGAAAAAGCATCCATATGTGGCGAACTGTTGGACGGGTCACTAAAGAAAGGCTTTTCTACTGCTAACCCGTAATTGGCTACAACATACACGCAGCGTGAAGTTGTGCTAACCAAACTTAAACAGCAAATCCAACAGATGCTAACCACCGAAGCAAAAATAGCCCACAAACTACACCTAACACCCAACCGCATCAGCATAATCGGTTTCATGCTCGCCTTAGCCTCCGCCGCCTGCTACGCCTTAACCACCCCTTCAACGGCATGGTTTTTGCTGTTGGCGGTGTTCTTCTTTTTAGCGTCAGGGTTCTGTGACGCCATGGACGGCATTGTCGCCCGAACCTACAAGCAAACCACCGCTTTCGGCGGTTTCTTTGACTCTGTACTGGATCGATTCGCTGACGCAGCCTCCTATGCAGGCATAATCATAGCGGGACTGTGCAGTGCAGCTTTCGGGTACCTCTGGGGCACCGTCGTTGCTTTAGTGGCTTTGATAGCGTCCATGCTGGTTAGTTATACGCGGGCTCGCGCGGAAGTTCTCGGGGTAAAAATGGAGTCAGTGGGTATCGCGGAGCGAGCGGAACGTATGATAATTTTGGCGGTGGCTAGTGTGATTGGGTTTTTCTATTTACCCATACTTGGTTACGGAGTTGCCCTAATAGCGGTGTTATCGATGGTGACTGTTGTACAAAGAGTTTGGCATGTTTATAGAGAATTAAAGAAAGAGAAAGCAGCTACCTAACTGCTTAGTATCTTGGGCGCCTGTATTTGGAGTGGCGCTCGTTTTCAGCTCGAACCTTAACGATGCCACGGTGTACTGCACATGAAATGCAGTAGTATTTTGTGTCTACCCAAGAGGCAAGGAATGTGCCTTTCTGGCGGAGTTCCTTGGCAAGTTGAGGCTCAACGAATGAGACGCGGCGTGTGGATTTCTTGGCTTTATCACGCGGCACCATCGATCCGCAGTTAACGCATTGAACTAATGTGCTACTTCCTTTGCTTCCTTTTGATCTTCCTCGGCTTTTTCGCTTAAATGGCAATATTTTTGTCTCCTTTATTACTTTGTTGCAAATATGGACTTTCCTTTCTTATATATCTGCTCTTAACTTACGCGTATATGCGATGTTTGCCTTCTGCGATACATGCGGATTGATTTCTCAATCAATCGTTACAGCTGTAAAGCCCAGACGATAACCTTAGTAATGAGATTCTAAAGTTAGCCGATTTTGCTGCCTTCCGCCACATCCTTCTCAGGCTGCAAAACCGACACGTTGCCAGCCGCGTCTTCAGCCGCCAAAATCATAGCCTGCGACTCAAGCCCCGCGATCATACGACGCTGCAGGTTGAGGAGAAAGACGCATTTTTTGCCGGCTAACTCTTCGGGTTTGTAGTATTTGAGTAGCCCTGCGATGCATTGACGTTTTTCGGCTCGGAAATCCACTTGCATTTTGATGAGTTTCTTAGATTCAGGAACTGCCACGGCTTCGATGATTTTGCCTACTCGCAAGTCGAGTTTTGTGAAGTAATCAAAAGTTATCTCTTCTGTGGACTTAACTTCTTCAGTCATGCTTTTTCACGCTTAAACGTTAGGTATCTGTTTTTGTGGTTATTTACTTTGCCTTCTTGCAATGTTCTGGCGGGTTTTAGTTGCTAACTTGTGCGCATCAAGCAGCGGTTGAGGGATGCGGTTTTGGGAGCAGTGCCGCACGATAGCCACTGCAGTTTCAAGGCTGACCATGTATCCGACGCTCACGTAAACCGGTTTAGCTTCTGTTGTGGTCTTTACCACTTCACCGACGACTTCCCCCTTATCCAACAGCAAGGTTCTCTCGGCTACCTCGGTGGGTTCCCCGATGAGTCGGCTTTTGGCTACTCCAATCGTCGGTTTTTTCAAAGCGAGGCCGAGGTGGCTGGCAAAGCCGAAGCGGAATGGATGCGCCCACCCTTGTGCATCGACTAAGAAAACGTCTGGTTGAACCTTTAGCTTCCTAATCGCTGCAACCGCAGGCGGAACTTCCCTAAAAGACAGCAACGTCGGCACATAAGGCATCTTCACAGGGCAAGTGGCAACCGCTGCCTCTAAAAGTTCAAGTGAATCATAATCCAAAACCACCACTGCACCAACACCCAAGTTGTCGACGTAAGAAACATCCACGCCGCCCACCATCCGAATCTTTCTTGGCAAATGGTCTTCGTGGATAACGCGTTTGGATAGGTACAGTTGGATGTTGTGGGCTTTTTTTACTGAAAAATTTTTTGGCAGCTTGGGCAAGTCACTTTTTACCCTTTGCCTGCTTTTGACGTTTTTTGGGTTGAAGTTTGTTTAGTTTGTCTTCGAGGGCTTTGCGTCGCACTTCAAGGGTT
Organism: Candidatus Bathyarchaeota archaeon; assembly: GCA_026014685.1. Classification (NCBI taxonomy): domain Archaea; kingdom Thermoproteati; phylum Candidatus Bathyarchaeota; species Candidatus Bathyarchaeota archaeon. Next base: position 396,129 of record JAOZHW010000007.1, on the reverse strand, counting down.
ATGTCGCCGCGGGTTGTCTCGATTACGCGTCTTGCGATGTCGGATTTATGTCTCAACCCCGAGACCAGCATGTAGGCTTCGTCCAACGCCAACAGTTGAATAAAGATTTCATCCATGAATTTGAGGCATTCTTCACCTTTTTCAACTTCCCCTGCCCGCAGAAAGTCCAATGCAAGCCGCCTGTACTCTCCGATGACGTCAGCTAAACCCAAAATGTAATCCACAGAAGGCACATTGATTTCCGCTGGCGTGACAAAGCGTCCCTCCTTGACCAGCGTCAGCAAGATGTAGGCTTCCGCGTACTCCTGCAATGCGGCGCTGAACATGCCGCCGTAGACGATTTCTGGGCTCTTCTCCGCCAAGTTGTTTAGGTTGGAGATGATTTCTTTAGCGTTCTGTAGCATTCTAGCGGCGTCTTCGAAGCGTTTTTGGTGAAGCAAAAGGATGGATTGTTTGGAGAGGCTTGTGGCTTTGCGCATGCTTTCGTGGGTTTCTTCGCGGATTTTACTTTTTGCCATTAACTCGGTTTTTACTTGTTGAATGACGGTTTCTAGAGAAGACAAAACTTTGGCACCAAAATAGAATAGGAAGGCTTGTTTATTTAATTTCTTAAAGGACAGTTTAGGGGGCTTGCCATTTTTCAACCGTTATCTTGTTGTCACCTAAAGCGAAGCTGACTTTAACGAATATGGTGTCAGCGCCTTTGAAGGGAAACATACTGTCCTCAGCTAAGTCTTTAGGTAGATACACCAAGTATTTGCCGTCTTTTCGTTTGAAGAGTCTCCCTTTTCCTTCACTTACCATCCGCTACACCGCTCTTTATTGCTTATTAAAAAGATTCATGGCTAAAAATGGGTATTTAAATTTATCCAGACTCGCAGCCAAATCAGTTGCTGCCCACTTTGATGGGTTTCTTTAGTCGACTAAGTAGCACCACGCGGCTTTCAGGCGCCTCATCAATAACCCTGTAACCGGATGCCTCAGCCAATTTCTCAGCAAACTCCCTGACCTCTCCATGCATCGGCATTTGGTCAAACCCCAACCTCAACCCTGAGAAGCCAATATGCATGTAGGCTTTGGCTTCAATGTAGGTGGGTTGAGCTTTCTCAATGAGCTTCGCGTAGCCGTCCACTTCGTTCATGTTGTGGTCTTTAACCAAGGTCATGCGGGTGACGGTGGGGCAGCGGAAACTCTTAAGCAACTCCAAGCTTTCGTTTAGATTCTTCCACGCCTTTGGGAATTGGGGTCGGCAAACCTTATTGTAGACATCCTCGTTTGGAGCACATAGCGAAACATAGAGTTGAGTGGGTTCATGGCTGAGTTTTGAGAGCTTAGAGGGCAAGTTGCCGTTGGTGACAAGGAAAGTGGTTAAGCCTTTCTGGTGAAACAGCCCAATTAAATCCCCCAGAGGCCCATAGAGGGTGGGTTCGCCTGTTAGGCTGATGGCGACCTGTTTGGGTCGGAGGGCTTCTTGGAATTTGCGCCAATCTGTCTTCTCGTTACCCTTATACCCCGAGATTATCTTTTCTTGTGCTTTGAAGCAGCCTTCTACGATTTGTTCAGGTGTGTCCTTGTTGGGGTTGCGCATTTCATCCCAAGTGACTTGCATGTCGCCGCTTTGTGCGCGCCAACAGAACAGGCAATGCTGCGTACAATAATAAAGCGAGGGCGTCATTTGGATGCAGCGGTGTGATTGGATGCCGTAGAATTTCTGTTTATAGCAGACTCGGTTGTTGACTATGGATTCATAGAGCCACTTACACCGTTTTACCGCTGAATGCACACCTATTAGATGGTACTTTTGCTTCTTGAGGGAAGCTAAAAGCTGTGACAAAGCGGTTTTTTCCAAGATTTCTACACCAAAGTTCCTTCTAAAGTATGAAATGCTGACTTTTAAAAATCCCTATCCCGAAAACCACTTTCAAAGCTGATTTGACAAGAAAGCAGATCTGCAGATTTACACAGAGCCTCCTTAGATTTTGGGCAAAGTTTAAAATGACGCCAAATCTTACTTGAGCATACTCTGACGGGGTTAATTCGGAGGACTATGTTTGAATCGAAAAATTGCTGTATTCACTCTTCTGTTGCTCGCGGTTGTTGCCGCATTTACCCCGTTAGCTGTGAATGCGCAAAACAACCCATCAGTTGTTAGAATCCTCCAAGTCACCCCCAGCAGTGGTCCAGCAGGATCATCAGTTAACCTCCAAGGAACCATAAGCACCCAAAACGGCTCATACCAAATCGCATTAGCCAACATTATGGTTGCCAGCGGCACCGCTGAGGGTTACCGTGTTAACGCAAACTTTGTTGTTCCTGAACTTTTAGCTGCATCATATCCTCTAGCGTTAAGAGACACAAAAAGTGGAGCTGAAGACTACAGTCAATTCACCATAACTCTGGGCTACACAGTTACCGCTACACCCTCAACTGTGCAGGAGGGAAGCAGCGTAACCTTAAACGTCACAGTAACCGGCGGCCAACCCGGAAATTCATACGATGGAAACCTGGTGGTTACTCTCCCAAGCGGAACAACTTACAGTGCTCCAGTAGCTTTAGGAACACCCAACGCGAAAGGAACCGCAAACGCCCAAGTCACGTATCCCAGTAGCGCTTTTTCTCCTTCAGGAGCCTCAACCGACTACGTTGGAGCCTACAAAGCTACCTTTGGGGGAACTTTAGCAACCACCCAATTCACCGTAAGGTTCACTGACGCAAACAGCTACCACCGCGGAGACACCATGAAAATCCATGCCACAGGCTACCAGCCAAACCAAGCTGCCACGATAACCATAATCGCGGGCGGCTCCACAATCGACGAGAAATCTGTCACTGCATCCTCAAGCGGAGTAATTGACACAACTTGGCTAGTCTCTGCAAGCACTCCACTGGGGGAATGCATCATAAAGATAACGCCGCAAGGCACCGCTAAAACACCCGTGGACCAACAAACATTCACCGTTGTAGGCTACATCGTGCACGTCCAAGTAATCAACCTCATTGATCGCCCAATCCAAAACGTTATCGTGCAAGCCGTTGACTCAACTACTAAAGCCGCCACAAACTCAACTACCAACTCGACAGGCGGAGCAACATTTAGGCTTGAAAAAGGCGCCCATAGCTTAACTGCCTACCTAAATGACCTCATCATAGGTCAAACAGACATCACTGTAACAGGTGACGGAACATTTACACTACGCTGCCAACTAACTGATCTTACAATTACTGTTTTAACTGTTGACGGAATACCTGTTCCCTTCGTAAACTTGGCAATTAAATACAACTACCAAAGCGGCAGTATCTCTCGAAGCGGCAACGCATCAGGGCAAACGGGACCCTCGGGCTCTTTCACTTTATCATCCGCTTTAGCAGGTGCCACCTACACTATAGACGCCTCACTATATGGGCAAACTTTTAATGCCCAAAACAACACCGCGACAAGCGCATCCAACAAAGTAAATGCTCAAGTTACAATAATCTGCCCAACCAGAAATGTAACTTTAGCTGTAACCGACCGCAACTATGAAGCTATACCTAACGCTCGACTGGAACTTGTAGAGATTTCAAGCGGGTTGTTTTACTCTGCTTCCACCGATGCCGATGGGGTGGCTTTTATGGAACCGACCTTTGGGATGTATCGAGTGAGGGTCTACAAAGACGGTTTATTAATCCATCAAGTAAACTTGCAAGTTTTCAACGATAGCCACAAGGAAGTCCGTTGTTCCCTGTATGGTATCCCCATTTCAGTGGCTGTTGTTGATTTCTTCGGTGTCCCAATCGCTAACGTAAACGTCACCCTAAACGGGTCAACCCAAACTGTGGGGGTTACCCAAAACAATGGTATAGCCAATTTTGACAACATCATCGGGGGCAATATGCAGATAATCGTTCAGCCTCAAGGAATCCAAGACGCCTCCCAAGCCATAACAGTCAACGTTGAGGAACCTACAACGGTGCAGGTAAAAATCGACAAGTATGTCTCAGTAGGCGGCGTCCTGCTTCAAGCAAGCACCCTAATCTCCCTCGTCGTTGTAGTCATCGGGTTGGCGCTGTTCGCCGTCGTGGAGGTTATTCGGCGAAGAAGAACCAAAAACTGATGATTCAGTATTGATTTTAATTCCACACTTACAATGGATAAAGTTTATATGGCGTCTAATGAACTAAAGAAAAACAAGGACACTACACGAAACCACAAAATTTTGACCGACCAATGAGGTGTATCTGTTGGCACAACCAAAACCTTGTTCTCCAACATGTCAATCGTTTAAATGCGGTAAAAACGCAGCAATTTTCCGACGTGATTCAGTTTGGTGCAGAGACGGCGAAGAACCCTGCACAGTCGCCAAATGCACATATGCCATGTGCTTCAAAAGACGACTACTGCCCGGAGCCATATGCGGCGAAACCGTCAAACGCAAAACCATGGAACGCGACTTCGATGACGACTTCTATAAAGAAGACGATACTTCGACTGTTAAGTTGAAGGGTAAAGCACTGCGTAAGCTTGGAGACCAAGATTACTACTAAACAAAACTAAAAAGATTCAAAAACAAAATGTGCTCGTGCAACGCACGAGTATAATTCCATTCTATTTGGCTTGAACCCGTTTCACTACGGGGGGCTTCACTTTCTTTAAGATGCGATAGCCGCAGATGATGCATTTGGTTTCTCCGCCTCGGAGCTCTAACTCTTCAGAGGGCACACGTGAACCGCATCTCATGCATTCGTAAACAATTCCTGATTTTTCCATCTGAAACGCCTGTTCCCATAAAGAAAAGCATTTTACTTTTAAACATTTCCAATACCTTAACACAATGAGGATATACAGTTGCGCAAACGCCTCAAAATGAAGCTTGTAAACCAGCTTTCAGCCGAAGCCCTAAGCAAAGTGTACAGCGCCTTTGACATAGTCGGTGACATAGCCATCATAAAAGCCCCCCAAAACCCCGCTGACGCACAAGCCGTAGCCAAACAGATAATGGAGACACACAAAAAAATCCGAACCGTCTACTCGCAGACCAGCGGCATCAAAGGTAGCCACCGCACACGGCAGCTAACGTTGCTGGCAGGCGAAAACAACCCCGTAACTAAGTATAAAGAAGCAGGCTGCACTTTTTCTGTTGATGTTGAGAAATGTTATTTTTCGCCTCGACTTAGCCATGAGCACCTGCGGGTGGCAAGTGCCGTTTCAAGGGGGGAAACTGTGGTTAACATGTTTGCGGGGGTGGGTAGCTTCAGCGTTATCACTGCGCGTATGGTGCCAGAAACCAAGGTTTACTCCATCGACATTAACCCTGTGGCTTACGAGTTTATGGTGGAAAACATACGCGTCAACCGCGTCTATAATAGAGTAATTCCCCTGCTTGGAGATTCAAAAGAAATCGTGGAAACCAAGCTGCAGGGCGTCGCTGATCGGGTTTTGATGCCGTTGCCCGAGAAAGCCCTCCAATACCTGCCTGCTGCGGTTTCAGCGCTCAAGAAAACTGGCGGCTGGATACACTACTACGACTTCGAGCACGCCACTGGCAAGGAGGACCCTGTGGAGAAAACCGAGACAAAAGTCGCCGAGAAACTGGGCAGCCTTGGCGTCCGCTTCATGTTTTCACACTCGCGTGTGGTACGTAGTACTGGACCTAACTGGTACCAAACCGTGCTAGACATCCAAGTAGCTCACCTGCCGAACAAGCTTTAATAACTAAACGGTCACCTATCATATTCGTGGTTTCAGATGAAACGTAAACTCATGGAAATCCTCGCTTGCCCAATCGACAAGTATCACCCACTTGACTTGCATGTCTTTGAAGAGAAAGACGAAATCGTCGAAGGCTTAATCGTCTGCCCAAAATGCCTCCGCTGGTACCCCATCCGCGAAGAAATCCCCGAAATGCTGCCCGACGAACTCCGCAAAGAAGCCGAGGACCTGCCCTTTCTAAAGAAGTGGAAGGATAAGGCGCCCCAGAATGTGGTTTCTGAAGGCAAACCCTTCAACCTAAAATAAACTTATTCTATTTTTATTGCCGTATTTTTAGCTGAAGACTCGATGGCGGCAGAAGCTACCTTTAGTGCTTTAACGCCGTCTTCGCCTGTTATCAGCGGCTTCTTCTTCTCTACAATGCAGTCGACGAAGTGCTGGAGTTCCGCTTTGAGGGGTTCTTGGAAGGGCAGACGGGGCTGCACGGTTTCGGTTTTTTGTTCAATCCAGAATTCCTGTGTCATGTAGTCGAGTCGCATGATGGCGTCGCTTCCCGTCACGGTTAGCGAGCGTGTTTTGTAAGGGGTTAGCCAGTTGGATTCGATGAAGGCTGTTCTGCCGCCCTCGTAGGTCAACATGATTTGCGCGTAATCCTCGAACTTTTTGATTCGCATACTACCCATGTTCGCGTAAACGGAAGTGGGCTGCTGGTTAAAGATAAAGTTCATGACGTCTATGTCGTGGATAGCGGTGTCTTTGACGACGCCGACATCGCCAATGCGCTCCGGCCACTGTGAGACACGTTTGGCGGTGGCGCAGACTAATTCCCCGATTTTCTTGTTCTCAACCGACTGCCGAATCTGCTGCAACCCAGGAATGAAACGCATCAAAAACCCAACGGTCAAGTGTAACCCGTTTTCTTGGGCTGTTTTGACGAGTTGCTCAGCCTGCTCGGGTGTGGTTGCCATGGGTTTCTCGACGAGGACGTGTTTGCCTGCGTTTAGGGCTTTCATGGCTTCCTGCGCGAGTATGGTGGACCATGTGCAGACGTTGACGGCTTGGATGGATTTGTCTTTGAGCATCTCGGTGCTGTCGGAGTAGGCTTTTGCACCGTACTGGTCAGCCATGGCTTTAGCTCGCTCCATGTTAACGTCGCAGACCGCGACAAGTTCAGTTGAGGGTAGTTCTTTGTAGACTCGGGCGTGGTTTTTGCCCCACTGTCCCGTGCCGATTACTGCAACACCAAGTTTTGTCATTTCTTACCAGTTCCTCTTCCCAGTCCAGTGTATATGAATCCTTCTGTTTCCACCTGACTGGGGTCGAATTTGCCCACTAAATCCACCACGACAGGGGGTGATTTCATGAGTGCTTTGAGTTTTTTAAGGTTTAAATGGCTGATTTGCTCCTGCCCCGTTAATGTGACGATGCAGTCGGCGCCTTCTACGGCTTCGTTTAGGCTAGTTTTAATCAGTCCAGCTTCTTTTGCTTCCTTTTTTGCGGCAGGGTCGTAAACTGCAACTTTTGCGCCTTTCTGCTCAATCAACTTGGCGAACATGCAGGTGGCCGCCGCTGGGTTCGCTGACCCCAAAACCGCCACTCTGCCCCGCCTCAAACTTTTACCCGCATTCCGCAGCGCTTCCTGAGTCAAATTAACAGCATGTTTAACCATGTCTTCGTTGATTTGCCGCGCCAACGCCGCTAACCGTAGTTTGGCGTTTAGGTTCTCGGCGCTTTCAAGTAGCAGGTATGCAGCTTCATGGTTTTCTCCTTCGGCGATGCTGGGCTGGAAACTGGGGTCGTTTAAGTTGAGGACGTCAAGAACATTATAGTAGTCTATGTTTGCGGTTTCGCAGAACATTGCCAGCTCGTTTGTGAGGGCGTTGGTTGCGTCTTGTTTGGCGATGGTGAAGAGTGTGGCTACTTGGGCGGTTTTTAAGTCGTTGACTTCTTGGACTCTGTTCGTTAAGGTTTTGAGGATAGTGCTTGCTGCAGCCAAGCTGGCTTTGTCGTCTGCGGCAACTCTTACACCAGAGTTGGCAAGCGAAACGTTGGTGGTTAAGATTGGGCAGTAGGCTAAACCGAAGTCTTGCCCCACCTTCAAGCCAGAGGTGTTCTCAAGCAACTCCCTAACAGTGCCATCCACAAAACCCAACGCTGCGACACCACCATAAACAACCAATGCACCCTGCTGCAGGGCAGCCCCAACCTGTTTACAGGTGTTAATTAAGCCGTTATCATCTGTCTTTTTTTGCTCATCAACCCTTGTCGAAATCGCAATGACCACTACGTCGCTTTGAGCAACCGTTTTTTTAAGGTCACTGGTTACATCGATTTTCTCTGCGGCTATGTGACTTTTTAGCTTCGCCTCCGCCGAAGCATCACAGAAAGCGGTTTTCCCCTTTGCTACCTTCTTTACGACGCTGGCGTCAGCATCGGTGCAGACCACGCTGAACCCTGCGTCTGCGAAAGCGTTGGCGAAGAATATGCCCTTGTGCCCGCAGCCGACTACAGCAACGTTGAACTTTCGGCGTTTGTCGAGGCTGTCGACGTCTTGGGGGTTTAGCTGTAGAAGAGGGGGCAAGGGCTACTCCTCAGGTTCTGCTTAGAAGGCAGCTAAGATTTTTTCTAATCTGGCGGTGTAGTCTTTGACTAATTTGAGGGCTTTTTCTTGGTTTTTAGCTTCCGCATATAGCCTAAAGACGGGTTCAGTGCCGCTGGGGCGAATCAATATGGCGCTTGCGTCTTGGAACCATATTTTAACGCCATCTATGGTGCTGACGTTCTCGTTTTTGACTTGCTCATAGATTGCCCGCTGAAGAGCCTCTTTTTTATCGTTCGGGCACTCGATTTTGCCTTTCTCAATGAAGTACTGAGGCTGCTCAGCGACAAGTTCTGCGAGTGATTTGCCTGTCTCGGCCATGATGTTTAGGAGCAGCGCGGTTGTCATGGCGCCGTCTCGGACGGCTTGGTGTGGTCGATAGAAGATGCCACCGTTTTCTTCCCCGCCCAAGTTGGCGTTCTCTGCCTTCATGGTCTGTGAGACGGTGACGCTGCCGACTTTAGTCCAAATTAACTCGCCCTTGTAGGCGTCAACGGTGTCTTTGATTAAGGTGGAGCTACTGACAGGAGTGACGATTTTTGCGCCAGGGTTCTTGATAAGATACTGCTTTATTACGACTGCGAAGGTTTTGTCGCCCCAGTAGATGGTGCCGTTTCCGTCGCAGAATATCGAGCGGTCTGCGTCGCCGTCAAAAGCCACACCCATGTCTGCACCTACTGCTTTGACAGTTTTGGAGAGGTCACCGAGGCTCTCAGGTCTCGGTTCAGGGAGGCGCCCAGGGAAGGTTCCGTCGATGTTGGCGTTTATGGTTGTGCATTTACAGCCCAACTCACGCAGCAGAGGCGGTAAAGCGATTCCGCCGACGCTGTTAGCTGCATCCACGACCACGTGGAATTTTTTGGCTGCGATTGCTTGTGGGTTTACGTGTTTTTTGATAGCCTCTTTGTATTCGTCGTTTATACACGGTAGCTCTTTTTTGGCTCCGAGTTGATCCCATGGTGCGTAGACGATTTTGTTGTCAAAGTAAATGTTTTCGATTTCAACCTCTTGTTCATGCGAGGTTTCGATGCCATCGCTCCAGATGACTTTGATGCCGTTATATTCTGGCGGGTTGTGAGATGCAGATATAATTACTCCACCATCCATCTTGTGGTTTTTTACGGCGAATTGAATCGCAGGGGTTGAAGCCATACCCGCGAAATAGACGTTGCAGCCTGCAGCGGTTAATCCCGCGGTGACTGCTTTAGCGAACATGGGCCCGCTGGTTCGGGCGTCATAGCCCAAGAGTATGTTTTTGTTTTTCCCAAAGAAAGTTCCGATGGCTGAACCGATCTTGATAGCCATTTCAGGTGTTAATTCGATGTTAACTAGGCCTCGTATGCCGTTTGTTCCAAAAAGCTTTGTGGTCATGTATTTTTTTCCTCTTAAAGCTGCCCTACCCATTAACAGACGACTTTGGGTTTTAAAATGTTTTCAGAGATTTCCTTCGCTGGACATACCGATGAAGATTCGTGGATGCCGATGTTGTCTTTGACTTTTACTAGGTCGCCGATGATGCAGCCTCGACCCAACTTGACGTTTTTGCCTATACGTGCACCTTCGCCGACGATTACACCGTTTATGGTGGTGTCGTCGCCTATCTCCACGTCGGGGAAAATGACTGAGTCGCATATCTGAACGTTTTTCCCGACTTTGACGTTTTTGCCGACGATTGCATATGGTCCGATGATGGAGCCCTCAGCGATGGTGACGCCTTTATCGAGGGCAACAGGAAAGCTTACGTTATATTTCTTTGACTTGGGCTTCTTGAGTTTACTTGACACGGAATCAAGTATGGTTTTGTTTGCTTCGAGGTATTCTGGAGGTTTACCGATGTCCATCCATAACCCCTCCATACGGAAACCATATAACTTTCCTTCAGCCGCCAACTTAGGAAAAACTTCCCGCTCAATCGAAACCGCCCTGCCCTCTGGAATGTACTCGAAGACTTTAGGACTCAAAACGTAAGCTCCAGCGTTGATTAGGTTGCTTGGGGCTTCGTTTTTGGGTGGTTTTTCGATGAACTGTTTAATTTGGTTACCGTTGCAGAGTTCCGCTACGCCAAACGCAGTGGGGTCTTCGACGGTGCAAAGCGCTATCGTAGCTAAGGCACCAGTGTCATTGTGGGTTTGGAGGAGCTTCTTGTAATTTATGTCCGCAAATATGTCCCCGTTTAGCACAATAAAGGGTTCGCTGTGCCCGAGGAGTTTCTCTGCTTTCTTGATGGGTCCCGCAGTTCCAAGAGGCATCTTAGGCGGGTCAATAGAGAACCTTACTTTCAAGCCGCATTTTGGCGGTTTCTGCTGGCGGATGTAGAATTGTGTTAGCGCGTTAACTGCCATGACGACTTCGTCAACTCCGTTGTTAGCTAAACGCTCAAAAATCCACTGCAACAGTGGCTTGTTGACTAGTGGGAAGAGTGTTTTGGGTCTGGTGCAACTTAAGGGTCTTAGTCGGGTTGCGAAACCGCCTGCGAGGATCAACGCTTTCACGGTGTCACCTTTGGTATTAGAGTACATTTATGGCAGGTTTATAAATACAAGTGCGTTTTTGAGGCGACAGTTCTATAGCTTTACCCTTTGCCCCTTGTTTACTCCCACTCTATCGTTGCAGGCGGTTTATGCGTAACATCGTAGACCACGCGGGTAACCTGTGGAATCTCGTTAGTAATGCGTGTCGAAATCTTCTCCAGAACTGCATAGGGTAGTTTGGCGAAGCTGGCTGTCATGGCTTCTCGGCTCTCCATCGCCCGCACCGCAACCACGTACCCATAAGCCCTCGCATCGCCTTTAACGCCCGTAGCTTTAGTGTCGGTTACAACAGAGAAATACTGCCACAAACCATCCGCAAACTCGCATCGCTCGATTTCTTCACGGACAATCTTGTCAGATTTCTTGGCAATTTTCACTTTTTCTTCGGTTAGTGGCCCGATTATGCGCACCGCTAAGCCTGGTCCTGGGAAAGGTTGGCGGTTCACTATTTCCTTGGGCAACTCCAACATGCGTGCAACTTTGCGAACTTCGTCTTTGTAGAGGTCACGCAGGGGCTCAAGGATTTTCTTGAATTTGATTTTCTCGGGCAACCCAGCCACGTTATGGTGGCTTTTGATTTTGTCGCTGTTTTTGCGGAAACCCGACTCAATTCGATCGGGGTATATGGTGCCCTGGATGAGGTATTCTGCGCCTGAGTCGCTGGCGATTTCTTCGAAGACACGAATGAATTCTTCGCCCATGATTTTGCGTTTGGTTTCAGGTTCAGTGACGCCTCGGAGTTTGTTCATGAAGCGTTCTTGGGCGTCAGCTACGATGAATCGTATGTCGAATTTCTCGAAGGCTTGCCGTATGGCTTCGGTTTCACCTTCCCGCATAAAACCGTGGTCAACATAGACCGCTGTAAGTTTCTCGCCGAGCGCTTTAGCCGCCAAAGCAGTGGCAACGCTGCTGTCGATGCCGCCGCTTAAGCCGATTATAGCTCTACCTCCAGCGGTTTCAGTTTGGATTTCTTTAACCATCTTGCCTATGAGGTCTTCCATCTGCCAGTTAGCCTGTGCCTTGCAGACTTGGAAGATGAAGTTGTGCAGCATCCGCATGCCATGTTCGGTGTGGATGACTTCTGGGTGCCACTGTAAACCGTAAATTGGCTTGGTCTTGTGGCGAAAAGCTGCAACTGGGCAGTTATCAGTGTGCGCCAAAGTTTCAAACTCTGGCGGCGGAGCCATCACGGTGTCCCCGTGGCTCATCCAAACTTGCTCCTTCATGCTTAAGCCTTCGAGTATGCCGACAGGTTTGTCAATTTCAACTTGGGCTATGCCGTACTCTTTGCAGGTAGCTGGCTCCACTTTTCCACTTACCATCTGCGCCAATAACTGATGCCCATAACATAAGCCTAAGATGGGCAAGTTTACTTCGAGGATACGTGGGTGAAGTTTGGGTGCGTTGGGTTCGTAAACGCTTGAGGGTCCACCTGATAGGATTAAGCCTTTGACGTTGAATTTCTCGTTTAAGGCCGACACTTCTTGAGGTGAGATGTCGTGGGGTACGATTTCGCTGTAAACGCCGTGTTCTCTGATTCTTCTGCCGATTAAGTGGCAGTATTGACCGCCGAAATCTAAGACGAGTATGGTGTCGTATTTGGTTGGCATAGGTGGCTCAGGACTATTGGGGTTTTTGCTCTAATTTAATATTGCTATCTATTTTCTGTCAAAGTGCACCGTTTTTTTGGGGGGGTTTGACGTGTATTTCACATGTGCGTTTTGGTGTGGGTAACTAAACTTTTATAAACTTAAAAGTCTGATTATCAAAAGTGTGTTCCTAAAAATAACGTTTGATTGAAAAAATGTTTAGGAAGGCAACGTTCATGGAATTAAACGATACAGATGTCAAAATCTTACAGGGCCTCTTAGAGGACGCAAGATTCTCAAGCCGCCAAATCGCCAAAAACGTCGGCGTATCCGTCGGCACCGTGCTGTCCAGAATCAAAAAAATGGAAGATGAAGGTCTCATCAAAGGATACTCCGTGATTTTAGACCACGAAAAACTCGGCTACCAACTAACAGTAGTCACCGAAATCACAGTTTCAAAAGGCAGACTCGTCGAAACCGAAGCCGAAATCGCCAAAATCCCCAACGTATGCGGAGTCTACGACGTTACAGGTTTAACTGACGCCATCATAATCGCCAAATTCAAAAGCCGCGAAGACCTCGGCGCATTCACCAAAAAAATGCTCGCACTACCATACATCGAACGCACCAACACACATGTCGTGCTAACAACAGTTAAAGAAAACTTCCGCCTACTCTAAACCCACCTTCCCCAGTTTATTTAGCCTTTAGTTCAATTTTTATTTTAGTTGCCTTGAACATCTGTTATTTCATCTTCTTCTAGCGGGTTTGGCTTTGTCGTCTAATTTGCCTGCGGTTGCTACTCTGCCACTGACCCTCTCCTTTATATATAGAACAAAAAACGCTTAACCCCACTCCCTCTACGTCACCAACATACAACCACAAATAGACCACTGTGTACTCTCCCTAACTACTCTATTTCATACTGAAAAATAGAAAACAAATAATCAGACGTATTGTTTCTCTTTTTTGTGTGCGTTCTCCATTTTATAGTTCTGTTCGGGCTCAGCTATAGTGATTTTCGTTCCAGAAGCCACGGGTCCAGTCAACCAAACATTGCCGCCTATTACCACGTTGTCTCCCACAACCGTTTCCGCACCCAGCAGGGTTGCACCTGAGTAGATGACGACGTTGTTGCCGATTGTGGGGTGGCGTTTTCTGCCCTTGATGATGTTGCCCTTCTCATCTTTGGGAAAACTCAACGCACCCAACGTGACGCCTTGATAGAGTTTGACGTTGTCGCCGATTTCGGTGGTTTCGCCTATGACGACGCCTGTGCCGTGGTCGATGAAGAAGTTTTTGCCGATTTTTGCGCCTGGGTGAATGTCTATGCCTGTTAAGCTGTGCACGTGTTCACTCATGATACGTGGAATGAACGGGACACCTGCAAGGTAGAGTTCGTGGGCTATGCGGTGTGTTGTGATTGCCAAAATACAGGGATAACTAAGGATAACTTCATCAGTGCTTACCGCTGCGGGGTCGCCGCTGTATGCTGCTTGCACGTCGCCGCTGAGTTTAGCGCGGATTTCAGGCAACTTCTCCAACAACTCCCGAGCCACGATGTGTGCCCGTTTTTGGCAGATGTCTTGTGGGCATTCGCTGATTTTTCTGCAGATGTACTTGAGGCTCTTGTCAATCTGGTCGGTAAGCCTCTCATAGATGGAGGTTAGTTTGGTGCCTAAATGATATTTTACATTGGCTTTGGTGAGTTCAGAATCGCCCAAGTAGCCGGGGAAAAGAACCGTGAACAAATCCTCCAAGACTTCGATAACGACTTTTTTGGATGGTAAGTCGCGTCCTTCAAGGTGATCCATCCCGCCGAACCGCTCATAACTAACCATAACGTCGTCTACGAGTTTAGGTATGCCTTTGAGTACCCAGTCATGTTCCACTTGTTGACTGTTGCGCAGCAGGGTGTCTAGCATGCGCTGGGGGTTCCAGCAGTCTATGTCTTTGTTTTTTTCTAGGCATTCGGCGCAGTCTTTGGGTCGGGGTTGACTTGGTTTTGAACTCATGTCTTTTCCCTTTCCCTCAATAGTGTTGAGGGTGGATATAAGAGAAGCGTCTTTTTTTGTAAAAAGAAAAAAGGAATTAAATGTTGGGAGGCGGCGTTGGCTCCTGGAACAGCACCGTGCTTAGGTAACGTTCGCCTGTGTCTGGCAAGATTACAACGATTAGTTTGCCTTTGTTTTCGGGTCTTTTAGCAACTTCAAGCGCTGCCCACGTAGCGGCTCCTGCAGAAATCCCTACCAGCAAACCCTCTTTCTGTGCAAGTACTCTGGCAGTCTTTAATGCAACGTCGTCGGCTACTTTTACTATTTCGTCTATCTGTTCCAGTTGCAAAACGTCGGGTTTGAAGCCTGCACCTATGCCCTGTATTTTGTGTGGGCCTTTCGCTCCGCCGCTGAGTACTGGCGACGCTGCAGGTTCCACCGCTATGGCTTTGAACTCTGGCTTTTTAGGCTTGATGAATTGAGCTACGCCTGTTATGGTTCCGCCTGTCCCGACACCTGCCACGAGGATGTCGATTTGGCCGTCGGTGTCTTCCCAGATTTCGGGTCCTGTGGTTTCACGGTGCACTTTGGGGTTGGCGAGGTTTTTGAATTGCTGGGGCATGAAGCTGCCGGGTGTGGTGGCGTGGAGTTCTTCGGCTTTTTTGATGGCGCCGCCCATGCCGTCTGGGCCGGGTGTGAGGACGAGTTGTGCGCCGTATGCTTTTAGGAGGTTGCGGCGTTCTAGGCTCATGGTTTCGGGCATGGTTAGGATGAGTTTGTAGCCTTTGACGGCGGCGACCATGGCGAGTCCGATGCCTGTGTTGCCGCTGGTGGGTTCGATGAGGATGGCGCCGGGTTTTAGGATGCCTTGTTTTTCGGCTTCTTCGATCATGCTGTTGCAGATGCGGTCTTTGACTGAGCCACCGGGGTTTCGGGATTCAAGTTTGCCTACGATGGTGGCGTTTAGTCCTTCGGTGAGTTTGTTTAAGCGTATGAGGGGGGTTTTTCCGATGGCTTGTAGGATGTTGTTGTTTATTTTCATTTTAATACACGCTTCTATAACACTGTTATAATCTTTGTTGGTGCTTAAAACCTTTATGGAAACTAAAGCATCCTCAACAAATCCGCCTTAGTAATAATCCCAATAATATCCCCCCTCCGCGAAACCAAAACCGCCGAATACGTCTGCAACAAACTCGTAATCAACGACAACGGCGCATCCTCATTAATCTGCGGAAACGCCTCCTCCATAATCCGCTCAGCAGGCTGCTTAGACAACTCCTCCAAATCCCGCCCAGCCAAAATCTGGTGAAAAATCGCCTTCTCAGAAATACTGCCCACGGACTGCTTCCCATCAAAAACAGGCACCTGAGAAATCCCGTACTCCTTCATAATCTTAACAACCGCTGAGATGGGTTCAGTTTTCTGCACGCTTATAACTTCGTTGTGGAGGACTTTTTCGGCTTGCACTTTAGTTTTGAATTCTAAGCGTTCGAGTACGTCGAATATGGTTTTTACTTTGTTGTAGGAGGAGTCTATGGTGCCTGCTTCGAGTTTGGCGATGAGGGATTGGCTGACGCCTGCAGCTTTGGCGAGTTCGCTTTGTTTTAGGCCGAGTTGACGTCGGCGTTTGGCTATGTCTTCGAGGGTTGGAAACATGATTTAGTAATTTGCAGCGAAGGGTAATATTACTTTTGGAATATCCCGCAGATTTTTCGGCTGCATCTCGAAAGGTTTTTAGCTATAAAGCCGTTATACCAGCACGGTGCCCCATGGATCCCCCATGCGAAATAATCGGCAAATACGTCCTACCCATCTTCCGCTCAATGCTAGCCAAAGAACTAGTCCAAAAGCACCACCTTTCTCAAACAGCGGCAGCAAAAAAGCTTGGTACAACACAAGCGGCTGTGAGTCAGTATTTGAGTTCTAAACGGGCTTACAAGGGCATGGAGCATGTGGAAGAGTTTCTGCCTAAGATTAGGGTTATGGCGGCGGAGACGGCTGAGAAATTGGTGAATAAGGAGATTAGTGCGGGGGATGTTACGGTTGATTTTTGTCGGTTGTGTTCGACTTTTTGCAGAAACAACCCTTCGTTGGCTGTTGATGGTCCTGATTTTTCCATCTGATTTTCATATTTTCGCGTTTTGATATTCTTTTTAGAATATTTTTTGCAAGAACAGTTATAACGGCGTTATCGGTAGATGTGTTCCAACAAACCAACCAAAGGAGCACCACAAAAATGACCCAAAAAAGAATAGACACCATCGCCGTCCACGCAGGCCAGGAATCACCTGACCCAGCAACCGGCGCACGGGCTGTCCCCATCTACCAAACAGCCTCATACGTATTCAAAAGCCCCGAGCATGCAGCAAACCTCTTCGCACTCAAAGAACTCGGAAACATTTACACACGCCTCATGAACCCCACAACCGACGTTTTCGAAAAGCGTGTTGCGGCCATCGAGGGTGGAACAGGCGCGTTGGCGGTGGCTTCGGGTCAAGCGGCAATCTCTTTGGCGCTGTTAACAATTACGCAAGTGGGTGACGAAATCGTTTCCGCCAACAACCTCTACGGCGGAACCTACGAACTCTTCCACTACACCTTCCCCAAACTCGGCAGAAAAGTAATATTCGTGGACTCATCCAAACCTGAAGAGTTCAAAAAAGCCATCACTCCAAAAACCCGCGCCATCTACGCCGAAACCATCGGTAACCCCAAACTCGACGTTCCAGACTTCCAAACCATAGCAAAAATTGCTCATGAAGCAGGCATCCCCTTCGTCGTAGACAACACTGTTGGCGTCGGCTTAATCGCCCCCATCGAACACGGCGCAGACATAACCGTGCTTTCCGCAACCAAATACATCGCTGGGAACGGCTCAAGCCTCGGCGGCGTCATCGTAGACAGCGGCAAATTTAGTTGGAACAACGGTAAATTCCCAGAATTCACCGAACCCGACCCCGCCTACCACGGCGTCAAATACTGGGATGCATTCGGCAACTTCCCCGGTTTGGGCAACGTGGCTTTGGTCTTCAAAGCACGGGTGCAGTTGCTGCGCGATGTGGGTCCCGCTTTAAGCCCTTTCAACGCTTGGCTGTTCATTCAGGGATTAGAAACCTTGCCGCTTCGGCAACGTAGACACAGCGAAAACGCCCTCAAAGTCGCCCAATTCCTAGAATCGCATCCACTGGTCAGCTGGGTAAACTATCCAGGTCTGCCAACCCACCCTAATCATAAAATCGCCGAAAAATATCTTCGAGGCAACTACGGTGGACTTGTAGGTTTTGGTGTGAAAGGTGGCTTAGACGCAGGCAAACGGTTAATCAAGTCTGTGAAGCTGTTTTCACATCTGGCAAACATAGGCGACACAAAAAGCCTCATCATCCACCCTGCCTCAACCACCCACCAGCAACTCACCGCAGAGGAACAGCAAGCTACAGGCGTAACAGCAGACTACATCCGCCTCTCCATCGGCATAGAAGACCCAGCAGACATAATCGAAGACCTCGACCAAGCCCTCAAAGCCTCAGCGACCACATAAGGAGGAAACAAAGCTAATCACACCCCAAAGCCAACAAACCCAAACCTACACCTTCGACGAGTTAACGCTTGAGTCAGGCGAAAAACTATCCCCCGTCACGCTTGCCTACGAAACCTACGGCAAACTCAACCCAGACAAAACCAACACCATCCTCATCTTACACGCCCTCACAGGGGACGCCCACGCTGCAGGCCAAGGCGGCTGGTGGAGCAACCTCATCGGCGAAGGCAAAGCCATCGACACCACCAAGTACTATGTTATTTGCAGTAACGTTTTAGGCGGCTGCAAAGGCTCCACAGGACCATCTTCAATTAACCCGAAAACTGGCAAGCCGTATGGCATAGACTTCCCCCTAATCACCATCAGCGACATCGTAAACGCCCAACGTCACCTCATCGACCACCTCGGCATCAACAAGCTACTCTCAGTCATCGGCGGCTCCATGGGCGGCATGCAGGTACTACAGTGGATGACATCTTACCCAAAACGCATCCGCTCGGCGATACCAATTGCAACTACAATGAAACACACACCCCAACAGATCGCCTTCAACGAAGTCGGACGCCAAGCAATCATGGCTGACCCCGACTGGCACAGCGGCAACTACTACGACCACAGCATCCCAGCCAAAGGGCTTGCAATCGCCCGCATGATTGGGCACATAACCTACATGAGTGACGCTTCGATGGCTGAAAAGTTCGGCCGCAAATTCCGCGCGGATAGGGCGCCGTTCAAGTTCGGGGCAGACTTCGAAGTCGAAGGCTACCTCCACAACCGAGGCGACACCTTTGTACGGCGATTTGACGCTAACAGCTACCTCTACATCACCAAAGCCATCGACTACTTCAACATCCTAAACGGCCACAGCCTCAACAGCATCTTTCGGGGGTTAAGCGCCAAAGTGTTGGTCATCGCCTTCAAATCCGACTGGCTCTACCCAACCTACCAATCACAGGAAATCGTTAAAGCCTGCAAACTCAGCGGGGTAGACGCCAGCTACTGCGAAGTCAACAGCACCTACGGACACGACGCCTTCCTTTTAGAAACGGAGCAGGAAAGCCAACTCATAGGCAACTTCCTAAACAGCGTCTGCAACGGCAAAGGAGCACAAACACCATGAACCCAACTGAATTCAAAACCTTCGCCAACTGGATCACCACGGGCGCTTCGGTGTTGGATTTGGGCTGCGGCGACGGCGAACTCTTAGCGTACCTAACGCGCGAGAGGCAGGTGCATGCGCAGGGTATCGAGTTAAATGAGGACGCTATTCTGCGCTGCGTCAAAGAGGGGTTAAGCGTTTTTCAACAGGACATCGACACGGGACTTTCCGAGTACGCCGACAACTCGTTTGACTACGTCATCCTCAACCAGACCTTGCAGCAGGTCAAAAAACCCGACTTCGCCCTCCAAGAGGCCTTGCGTGTTGGCAAGAAAGTCATCGTCGGCATCCCCAACTTTGCCCACTACAAAGCCCGCGCCAGAATATTCTTCCGCGGACGCGTCCCCGTCACCGCATCGTTGCCCTACCAGTGGTACGACACGCCGAACCTTCATTTTTTGAGCTTAGCTGACTTCAAAGACTACTGCAAAACCAAACACATAACAGTGCAACGTGCCTTTTTCAGAACCGACAACAGGCAAGTCAAGCTCCTGCCCAACCTGTTAGCGGAATACGGCTATTTTTTGCTCTCCAAAACATGAGCCAACCGCTAAACTTATCGCTGCTGCCGTTTTTAACGGTAAAGCCTTTATTTGGGCTAGATGTTTCTATATCTCCGCAAAGCCTCAAATGGGTTGCATTTAGGCGGAGGTCGCCCAGCATGGCCAACGGCGTAGGACTGAGGCTCCTATCCCGCAGGGGTTCGTGGGTTCAAATCCCACCCTCCGCACCAAATTACTCTTTTATGAAAAGTGCATCTTTCACTTTACGGAAGTGTTCATCGCCTGTTACAACTTTCCCCGACAAGCTGCGTGCAGTGCAAAGAATGATTAAATCGGCCAAGCTCCAATCCTTTATCTGACTCCCTAGTTCTTCAATGATTTTTCCCACTGCGGCTGAGGTTTCAAAGTCCAAGTCAACGATTCTGCTTGTGTCTAGAATAAAATCTAAACGCTTTATGCTGCCTTCTTTTGTTTCTTTTCCAAGTTGGATTTGTTGACTTAGTTTTCTGCTGATTTCTGAGACAACGATGGTTGGTGTTACGGCGTTTTCATTCTCTATGTATTGCTTTGCGGTTTCACCCTGTTTTGAAGCTTTGAAGTATTCTATCCAAGCGTAGGCGTCGATGATGTAGTTACAGTTCATGGGAATCCGCTTCGTCTTCTGCAATGAAGGAGTCAAGTTTTGGGTTTGAGCCGAACATGGAGCAGGGGGTTTTTCTGTGTTCTGCAAGCAGTTTTTTTATTACTTCGTTGTGGCTTTTTGCTTTCATTTCTTTTTTTGCTTTGTTGAGCATTTGAAGGGTTTTTTCATCCACTTGAACGGTTGTTGCCAAATAAAACACCAATTATCTATAACTATAGTTATGGATTTAAAATTTCCCATTTAAACTGCAGGTCATAATCAACAGCGTAGGACCAAGACTCTTATCCCGCAGGAGTTCGCGTGTTCAAATCCTATCTTAGCAAACGTGTCTGGCTTTGCTTAAGGGGCCTAAACTTGAGTAGCTTCGTTCCACATGCACTCAAAGCATTTAGTGGCAAGTTGCGCAAAGATGGGGTTATTTGACCACATGCTGGGGCTTCCTCTTTTTTCGTAAAAACAGACGTTGATCTCTTTCTTATCTCGTATCGCCATCTTAATCGACAATGGTTCCTTGTAGTATCGTATTTCAAAAAACTGACTTTTCTCTAAATCCAACAAAAACTGCGGTGTTAACTCATCCTTCCGCAACTTGTCAGTTAACACTCGGACGTTTACTCCATTTTCCGTTAACCATTTGAAGTCATCTATCCAGTCACAAAGCATCCTTGCGCAAACATTCCAAGTAGAAATAGATTCAAAACTTTTTTCAGTAGTACGCAGTTGATTAACAAGCCGTTTTGTAACGGTCTTACCTTCAGACAACACGATGCCCTGCTCATTTTCCTTGTCTAAATCAAAAGTGCTGCTTCTTTCTAGGGATATTACTAGCTTTTCAGCGTCCTCTTGTAATTTCTTGTATTCTGCTGTTTTCTTCTCAAGAAGTATCTTTGAGGCTTCTCTTATCGGTATGGCTTTGTACACTGAAGGAATGGTCAATTTTTTTTCGATCAGCCCTGTTTTTTCAAGTGAAGATATTGCTCGATAGACCTCACACTTGGCTATGTTGAGGTTTCGGGCGATTGTTTTAGCCTCAGCACCCTCTCTTGCAATAAGCGACGAATAGACTTTAGCCTCCAAAACAGTTAAGCCTAATCTGTGCATGGTTTCAATGTCTGACTCTTGCTGCCCCATGATGTCGTCTTAGCCTTTTAGTGCTTATTAATTTTATTAAAACAGGTTAGTACAGAGGACACTAACCAGTTTTAAAATAATCTTTTTGCGAATTAGTTTTTCACAATTTAATGGAGAATAAAAACTTGCAAATAAAAAATAGAAAAAATATGACTTTTGTTTTCTTAGCTACACTGTTAACGATTTCATTTGTAGCTCCAATGATACTTTTACCGACCGCTAGCGCACACGACCCCGCATGGAAAATTCCAACATACGCCTACATCAACGCCGCACCCAACCCCGTAGGAGTTGGTCAACAAACAACCATTGTAGTTTGGATTGACAAGGTCCTCGACGGCGCATCAGTAACCAATGACATAAGATTTGAAGACTACAAACTGACAATCACTAAACCCGATGGAAAAGTCGAAACAATAACATGGGACACTGTTACAGACACCACCTCCTCAGCGTACACGCTTTATACACCAGACCAAGTCGGCAACTACACTTTGTTCTTTGAGTTTCCAGGATTAACCTATACATGGACTGAACCCGTAACAAGCCTCTGGGGAGTTACCGCACCGAGCGCATACATAAACGATGTCTTTCTAACAAGTAACGCAACAACAACTCTGGCAGTGCAAGAAGATCCGATAGAGAACATAGCCTCAACCGCATTACCAACCGAGTACTGGACCCGCCCAATTTATGGCGAAAACAGCAACTGGTACACTATCTCATCTAACTGGCTTAGCACAGCAGGAGGAACCCAATATGGCGATCAATCAGTACAACCAGACGGTGCAGCACCGAGCAGTTCTCACATAATGTGGACAAAAGCTCTCCAATACGGCGGTGTAGTGGGTGGAACAACCGGCGCAATTGACGGAGTAACCTACTATAACGGCCTCTTATACGAAGCGAAATTCACGAACTCAATAATCATCAATGGACGTCTATACTACACCCCACCAGAAAGCAACAACCCCAAAAGCAACGACTACGTCTGCGTCAACCTGCAAACAGGCGAAGAAATATGGCGACAAACCTATACCGTAGCCCCCACATTCGGACAACTTTATGACTTCGAAAGCCCTAACCAACATGGCGTAATACCCAACGGCTACTTATGGGCAGTCTCAGGAACAACATGGATAGCCTACGACCCTCTTGACGGAAGCTGGCTATTCAACCTTACCAACGTCCCCTCAGGCACCACCCGATACGGTCCCAACGGAGAATTACTGATTTATCAAATCAACACCAACAAGGGCTGGTTAGCCCTTTGGAATTCAACTGAAGCCTTTGGAGCCAATATGATTTCATACAGACCAATAGGCGCAATAGTTGACGCTAAAAATGCTTATTCTTGGAACGTAACGATACCCAAGGAGACAAACGTAACAGGAGCAACCATACAAGCAATAATCTACGACGACATGATTCTCGGTAGCAGCACATTAGCTTCAAGCTTTACGTGGGGAACCACAGATCCCTACACTTTCTGGGCCATTAGCATAGACCCAGACACACGCGGAAGCCTGCTATGGGCCAAAAATTACGCTGCCCCTTCAGGCAACGTCAGCAGAATCATAGGTGTAGTTGACGAAGATACTCGTGTTTTCACGTTGTCAGAAAAAGAAACTATGCGGTGGTACGGCTATGACTTAGATACAGGTAAAGAAATCTGGGGTCCAACTGAATCTCAAGTTGCCTTTGACTACTATGGTACTGCAAGCAACACAATGAAAGCATTCAAAGCATATGGTAACATGTACTATGCTGGCTACGGCGGAGTACTCTACTGCTATGATCTAGAAACAGGTAAACTGGAATACTCCTATGGCAACGGTGGCGCAGGCAACAGCACCAACAGCGGTCTCGAAACAGCTTACGGTCGCTATCCTCTGGCGATCGCCAACATTGCTGACGGCAAAATATACGTATACACTTCTGAGCACTCCCCTAACGCTCCACTTTACAAAGGTGCATTGGTACGCTGCCTTAACGCTACCACTGGCGCAGAACTCTGGACAATGAGCGGCTGGGGACAGGTAGGTGTGGATCAAAGCTGGCCTATCGCAGACGGTTACATGGTCTACTTGAACAGCTATGACATGCAATTGTACTGTGTGGGCAAGGGTCCAAGCGCTACTACTATCCAAGCTCCTCTAACTCAGATAACAGCAGGGGAGAGCATAATCGTACAGGGAACAGTGACAGACACCGCTGCAGGCGTTGCACAAGATGAGCAAGCGGCACGTTTCCCCAATGGCGTTGCTTGTGTGTCTGACGACAGCATGAGTGGTTGGATGGAGTACGTTTATATGCAAAAAGCAAAGCCGACTGACGCTACAGGTGTTGACGTAACAATCAGCGCAATTGACCCCAACGGCAACTACATAATCCTTGGCAAAGCAACAAGCGACACCAGTGGATTATACAGTTTTGCATGGAAGACTCCTGATGTCCCAGGCAAATACACAGTCACCGCTACGTTTGCAGGCACAGAAGGCTACTACGGGTCATTTGCAGAAACCGCCGTAGTGATCTCTGAAGCTGTAGCAACACCAACTCAACAGCCAACGCAACCTCCATCCGCAGCTGACCTGTACTTCCTACCGATGTCCATTGCAATCATCATAGCAGTCGTAGCTATCGGTGCAGTTCTTGTACTGTTACTGCTCAGAAAACACCCGTAAAGTGAAAAAAATGAAGACACCCATCTTCCCTCAATTTTTTCGTTTCTTTGAAATCCAAGCTGGGGCTGAGTGGGTTTCTGGGTTTAAAATTACGATGTTGCGATCGTGGTTTTCATTTTTCTTTTCTCCTTAAAGAAAACTGACCCAGAAGCCCCAGCAAACCCAGCCAATGCAACGCCTTTTGAGATTTTTGTTCTATGTATAAGGGAGAGGTGTCTATGGCAGGGAGCAACAAGCGTCTGCGGTTACGGTTTCTTATGCGCCCTAAAATTGGAATTTAGATAAAAAAATGTCTACAGTGTAACCGTATTAGCTGTGGTGGTTAGGGGAGTAAATAAGAAAAGAAATGGCGTTTAAGAAAGCCATTTTAGGGGTATATCTTGGAAGGTGCCGTCTGGCAGAGTTCTGCGTATGGTAATCGGCAAGATGCCTGCGTCGAGTTCTGTTACGGCTATGTCGATTGGGTTTGTGTTTTCTTCTGCATCAACCAAGATTGGTGCTCCCATCGAGATCTGCAAGGCGCGTGCGCCGACTATGCGTGCTTTCTCGAAGCGAGTAATTTTTGGGGGTCCTACACTGATTGTTTTTTCTTGCATTCTACATCATGCCTCCCGGCATTCCACCCATTCCGCCCATGCCCATTCCGCCGCCTGGCATGCCTCCTCCTGGTGGCATCGGAGGAGCTTTCATCTTTGCTACGGAGATGACGTCGTCGATTTTGAGTATCATGGATGCTGCTTCTGTGGCTGATTTTATGATTTGTTTTTTGACTGCGAGCGGCTCGTAAACGTTTAGTTTAGTCATGTCAGAGACTTTGCCTTCAGCTACGTTTATGCCTGCCCATGTTTGGTTCTTCTCGTGGCTTGCACGAAGCTGAGTAAGTAACTCAACGGGATCTAATCCTGCGTTTTCAGCGATGGCAGTTGCTATGGTTTCGAGGCTTTCAGCAAACACTCGTACAGCAAACTGTTCTCTGCCAGGTAAAGTTTGAGCATACTTTTTGAGAACACTGGCTAACTCCATTTCGGGAGCTGCACCACCCGCAACTACACGGGGGTCTTCAAGCAGGTCTTTGATGACGCATAGTGCATCGTGGATTGAGCGTTCTGCCTCTGCGGTTAAGCGTTGGTTTCCGCCTCGGATGAGTATGGTGACGGATTTTGGGTTCTTGCAGCCCTCGATATAGGTCATTTTGTCGTCGCCTGTCTTGCGTTCTTCTACAAGTTTGGCTTCACCGAGGTCAGAGGCTGAAAGGGCGTCGATGTTCGAGATGATTTTTCCACCTGTGGCGCGGGCAAGTTTTTCCATGTCAGATTTTTTGGCTCTTCGTACCGCAACTATGCCTTTTCTTGCCAAGAAATGCTGAGCCATGTCATCTATGCCTTTTTGGCAGATAACCACGTTTGCGCCTGTTGAAGCGATTTTTTCAACCATGGCTTTGAGCATTGCTTCTTCCTGTTTAAGGAAAGCTTCGATTTGGGCGGGGTTTTCTATGTTGAGTTTTGCGTCGAGTTCTGGTTTCTCGTTTTCTAGTGAAGCGTCCAGCAGGGCGATTTTTGCTTTTTCGACACGTTTGGGCATGCCGCTGTGTACTATTTCTTTATCCAAAACGATACCGTTGATTAGGGCTGTGTCGGCGAGTGATTCTCCTGTTTTCTTTTCCACTTTAACGTCATCGACGTCTACTTTGTAGCTGTCGCCTTGATTTTCAGCGGCGGCAAGCATCGCTTTAACGGTTATATCAGCAAGGTATTCTTTGTGTTCAGAAACAATTTTGCTGCCCATGGTGGTTATGGCGACTTTTTTGAGGTAATCAGGTTTCTTTAAATCAATGGGTATGGCGATTTTGTCAAGTGTTGCAAGGGCTTTCTGTGCCGCTAACTTGTAGCCTTCAATAATAACTGTGGGGTGGATGTTTTTGTCTATGAGTTCTTCTGCGCGGCTGAGCAGTTCACCTGCAACGATGACGCTGCTGGTTGTCCCGTCGCCTGCTTCTTTATCTTGGGTTTTGGCGACTTCAACCATCATCTTGGCGGCTGGATGTTGAATATCCATCTCGTCAAGGATGGTTCTGCCGTCGTTTGTGATTGTTACATCGCCGAAGTTGTCGACCAGCATCTTATCCATGCCTTTGGGGCCGAGTGCGCTTCGGACGCTTTCAGCGACAACTTTGGCAGCCATTATGTTGCTGTGTTGGGCTTCTCTGCCGCGGCTGCGGTTTGAGCCTTCTTTGAGAACCATAATGGGTATTCCGCCTGCTTGTGTTGGTGCTGTTGACAAATCAAGTAAACCTCCATTAATGCGAACAACAACATGACAGCCTTATCCATATAAATTTTTCTAGGCCCATCATGTCGATACAGCCGCAGGTTAGCGGTTTTTCTTGATTTCCAGCCTTTTAACAGATTATGACTCAAAAACTAAACAAGCACTTACAGCTTTCAAGGCCACAATCCAAGCGTCTTAATCGCGTTTGCCACTCTGCCCACGCCCAGCATCAACGCACCTGTACGCATGTCGCTTTCTTCCCTTGCAACAACCGCCTCCACATCATTAAACGCTTTAGTCATCTTTTCCTCCAATTTGCGGTTGACGACTTCAAGCGGCCACTGCTCCCGCGTGAGATTCTGCACCCACTCAAAGTAGCTCACGGTGACTCCGCCGCTGTTAGCTAAGATGTCGGGTATAAGGCAGATTTCTTTCTCGTTGAGGATTCGGTCCGCTTCGGGTGTGGTGGGTTCGTTGGCGGCTTCAGCCACCAGCTTTGCTTTGATTTTATCCGCGTTTTGGCTGGTTATTTGGTTTTCCAGCGCCGCGGGGATGAGGATGTCACATTGAAGTTCCAGCAGTTCTTGATTAGTTATGTTTCTACAGCCCTTATAGTTCTGAATTGACCCCGTCTGCTCTTTATGCGCCAACACCGCCTGCGGATTTAAACCATCAGCACAATAGATACCGCCTGAACTATCGCTAATCGCCACTACTCTGCAGCCGATTTCGTCAGCAGCCACCCCTGCATGGTAACCGACGTTGCCAAATCCCTGAATTGCAACCAAAGCACCGCCGAGTTTTAGTCCCTTGTTAGCTGCGGCCTGCTTGACACAGTGGACAACGCCTCTGCCTGTGGCTTCGGTTCTGCCCCATGAACCGCCGATCTCCACCGGTTTGCCTGTTACAGCTTCGGGGACGCGGTAGCCTTTGAGTTGGCTGTAGGTGTCCATTATCCAAGCCATGGTTTGTGCGTCAGTGTAGAGGTCGGGTGCGGGGATGTCGCGGTGTGGCCCGAGGTATTCGAACATGAGGCTGACGTATCGGCGGGTTAGGCGTTCAAGTTCGAGTTTGCTGAGTTGTTTGCTGTCCACACATATGCCGCCTTTAGCGCCACCGAAGGGTATGTCGGCTATGGCGCATTTCCAAGTCATCAGCATCGCAAGCGCGGTTACGTCTTCGACTGTTACGTCGGGGTAGAAGCGGATGCCGCCTTTGAAGGGGCCGCGGGCGTCCCAGTGCTGAACGCGGATGCCGTTGAAGACGCCTACCGAGCCGTCGTCGAGGTGGATGTCCATGCTTACGGTTATGGAGCGTTTGGCGTGGCTTAGCATTTTTTGTAAGCCGTCGTCTAAGTTGAGTTTTTCTGATGCGAGTTTAAGGTGAGAAAGTGCTACGTTTAACGCGTTGGGTGTTTCGGACATAAAGAGCCTTCTATGTTCAATTCATAATTGTGGGTAGTTAAATAAGACTTGCTTTGGTCAAAGCTCCACAGTGTATTCTACTTGAATGTTCGAGTTACGCAACTGCTCTGAGGATACCTCCCCTCCCCTTATATATAGAAAAATTTGGCTCTATATGAAAAAGTTACTGTTGGGTTTATCCGCAGACGAAGCACACTTCGAGAAAATTGAGAACCTCAAGACAGTCTGGCGCCCCCGCTAGACGCAGAGCTTTTTTTGATGTGCTTGTGTTAGTGTGTTTGTGATTTGTTTCCAGTGTGCTCCTTGCCAGTAGACTTGTCCACAGTTGGGGCAATGCCAGAACCTGTCGTAGTGAAGGTAGGTGTTGGGTTCTAATTTGTCTTTAAGTTGCTCTTTAGGCGATGCTTTCAGCGGTGTGTTGCAGATTGGGCAGTTCGCTTTATCCATATCCACCGCTAAATCGACGCTGTACCGTTTGGTAACCTCCGCCAGCCGCTCTACCTCAGTTTTACCCTCAACGTAGAAAGCCTCCAAGCCCCGCGTCACCGCGCGCTTGTAGAGCTCCAAATCCTTCGTCAACAAAACCCTGCCCTCCGCCTTAGCCAACCCCAACAACTCATTATCGCCTAATTGTGTGGAGTAGCTGACGTCTTGTCCAAGCATCCGTAACCAACGCGCAAGTTTCCCCAGCATACCATCTGCTAGGAACTTCACCGGGTGCCTCCCCGTACGATTCCGCCAACGCCGCCCTTCGCGATGATTTCGCCGTCTTCGTAGACAACTGTGCCGTTGACGATGGTTTTGGCGACTTTGCCGTTGACTTCCCAGCCGTTGTAGGGGGAGAATTTGGCTTTGGTTTTGAATTTGGCTGCTTCGATTTTGAATTGGTAATTGTAGTCGATTATGGTTAGGTCTGCGGCTTTGCCTGCTTCGAGGCGGCCTCGGTCGGTTAAGCCGTAGATTTCTGCGGGTTTCTCAGCAAGAAGCGATACAACTTGGTTAAGCGTCAATCGCCTCTTTCGCACCATCGTTAAAATCAGTGGTAAAGTAACCTCTAAACCGGGGATACCTGCCTTGACATCCCAGACGCTGCTTGCCATCTTTTCTTCTAGCGTGTGGGGTGCGTGGTCTGAGCCCAAAGTGTCCACGGCACCGTCTTCTAAACCGCGCCAGAGCGCCTCGACTTGAAGTCGGTCACGCAGGGGCGGAGCCATAATCACCAATGAGCCATATCTTTGCAAATCATCACTTGATAGCATCAGATGGTTAGGGGTAACCTCGCAGGTGACCGCTTTGCTTGCTTTTTTTGCTCCTGCAATCGCTTCGAGCGCGCCTTTGGTGGAGATGTGACAGAAATGCAGTTGCACATCCGTTCCCTCTATGAGTTTGAGGACACGTTGAACCGCTTTCAACTCAACCTCTTCTGTGTGGGCTCGCAGGTAGTCGGCTGGCGCCGTTTTTTGAGCTTTCTTGAGTTTCGCCTCATTGGCTGCCAGCATTGTGCGGTCTTCGGCGTGGACGGCGACTGGCACCTTTTGACCAGCAACCTCTTTGAGGGCTTCTTTTAGGGCTGAGTCGTCGTCAACGTTTACGCCGCCCGTTTGGTTGCCCATGAAAAGTTTGAACCCAACCGCGCCCCCTGAGACGATTTCTTTGATTTCTGGGAACGTTTTGGGAAACTCGGAGTAGAATCCTACGTTGACCAGAAGCCTTCGCTGTGCAAGTTGCATGCGATTTCTAAGGCTTTGGGCACTCATGGTTACGGGCTCGTTGTTAGGCATGTCTAAGACGGTGGTAAAGCCGCCAGCCGCAGCAGCCGCGGTTCCTGAAGCGAAGTCTTCTTTGTAAGCCCTGCCCTCATCCCGTAGATGCACATGCTCATCAATCAATCCCGGTAGAACCAGCAGGTTGTGCAAATCCGTTTTTTCGTCTGCTTGGGGCATGTGGGTTTCTTTGCCGATTTTTTGGATTTTGCCTTCTTCGATGGCTATGCAACAGTCGGTGATTTGGCCTTTTAGGTAGGCTTTGGCGTTAGTGAGTACAGAATCAACTATCAAGTTGGGTCATAGAATTAGCGGGCGGTTAGTTAAATAAAGTTATTTGAAAAAGATAGAAAACCCGCGAAGGGTTACTTTTCTTGTTCGAGTTCGATGCGGCATTCGTCGCAGATGTTTTGTCCGTTGCGTTCTTTGAGGCTCTCTGAGTAGGTGTTGCATCGGTCGCAGTAACCTGAAAGCGGCACCTCTTCGGTGTCTTCCACTCTTGCTGAGCCTTCGATGCGTTGTCTTTCCTGCATGATTTCAATTAACTCAGGCATCACGCCGAGGATGTCTTTGCTTGAAATTATGCCTGCGAGGTTACCTTTGTAGATGACGCCAAGTCTTCTAATGTCCAGCCTTGTCATGCGTCTTGCCGCGTCAGTGATGGATGCCTCAGGCTCGATAGTGACTAACGGAGTGGTCATGATTTCTTTAGCTTTCACCGTGTCGGGTTTGAGGTTTTTTGCTACCACTCGTTTTACGAGGTCGCGTTCGGTGATGATGCCTATGGATTTGCCTGCTTTGTTTTGGACTATGACTGCGCCTAAATCTTTCATATCCATGTTTGCGGCTGCTTTGTTGGCGGTTTCATCCTCGTCTATGGTTACGACGGGGCTGCTCATGACGTCTCTTACTAGCATTTTTGTTCTTAATCCAATTTCAGACATAAAGGGTCGCCTCGACGGTTTAGATAGGCTTAGCTTCTAAGCAGAAATAGAAGGGGCGCATAATTTAAGAGTTACTTAACATCAACAACTCAACTCTACAGCTTTTACTCGCAATAAAAACTGCACATGACATTAATTAAAAACGATACCCTGAATAGTGCAGTTACTCCAGCTAATTGTACAAAGCAAATTCTCTACATCCACTGTAGAAAAACAGGTTTTAGAGAAAAGTTAAATTAATTATCCCAAAGGTTATGTTAGTATTCCACTTGAAGGTTCCAGTTTATGGCAACATCCGAAGAAGCACTTATGTGGGTAGAGAAGTACCGCCCCAAAACGCTTGACGAAGTCGTCGGCTTAAAAGATATAGTCGAAAGCCTCAAAGCATTCATGAAAAACCCCAAAACCATGCCCCACCTCCTTTTCGCAGGCGTTCCAGGCACAGGAAAAACCACCCTCGCACTCGCCATCGCCCACACCCTTTACGGGCCGAATTGGAAAAGCTTCACGCTGGAGCTCAACGCCTCAGACGAACGCGGCATCGACACCGTCCGAGACCGCATCAAAGACTTCAGCCGTTACAGCCGAACAGGCTTTGGCGGAGACATCCCCTTCGCCTTAATTATCCTCGACGAATGCGACCAAATGACAGGCCCAGCCCAAACCGCCCTGCGCCGCATTATGGAAGTTGGCAGCCGCACCAGCCGATTTATCCTCATCTGCAACCAATCCAGCAAAATCATCGAACCCATCCAAAGCCGCTGTGCCATATTCCGCTTCAGCCGCGTAGACAAACAGGCCATGAAAGAGCACCTCATTTGTATCGCTAAAAAGGAGGGCTACACGCTTGTGCCCGAAGCTGCCGACCGAATCGTAGACTTTTCTGAAGGCGACTTAAGGCATGCCATAAACTCGCTGCAAACTGCTTCAGCTTACAAGGAAGGCGTCATCGACGAGAAAACAGTGGCGCTTGTCATCGGCGAAGCCAGCCCCATGCTAGTCCAAAAAATGATTAGAAAAGCGCTCTACGGGGACTTTATGGAGGCACGTAAAACCATGTACGACATAATGGGTAACTTCGGTTTTTCAGGCACAGAAATCATACGGCAAATACAGCGTGAAATCTTCAAAATGTCGGATTTAACCGCTGAACAGAAAGCCGAACTCTCAGAAGTCATCGGTGAATACGACTTCCGCTTAACTGAAGGTGCAAACACCGACATCCAACTTAGCGCACTCCTCGCCCAGTTTGCCAAGTTCGGAAAAAGTATAGAGGAAAGTTATGCAGAAACAAAGTGACCTGCTCTGGGTTGAAAAGTACCGACCCAAAAAAATCGCCGATGTCACGGGCAACGACGAAGCCAAAGCCCTATTTCTGGATTGGCTAAAAAACAAGAAACACACCAAAAAAGCGGTGCTGCTCTATGGTCCACCAGGAGTCGGCAAAACAACCTTGGTCACGGCTGCTGCATCTGAATTCAACTTTAACGTTATCGAAATGAACGCCAGCGACACCCGATCAGAAAAAGCCATAAACGCCGTCGCTAAACCCGCCACCTCATACACGTCGCTGGACAGCTTTTCAGGTGCAGCCAAAAAAGCGGGCGGTAACGTGTTGTTCCTTGACGAAGTGGACGGCATCGCAGGGAACGAGGACAGAGGCGGCGTTAACGCGATCTTAAAAATCGTGGAAGAGTCGCTTGTGCCCGTGATTATGGCTGCAAATGATCCTGACGTAGAGAAGCTGCGGCCTCTCAAAAAAGTGTGTCTGCTTGTGCGTTTTCATCAGGTTCGCATCCCGCTTATCATTGCGTTGCTACAAAAAATATGCCGGTTGGAAGGTGTGAAGGCTGAGTTTGAAGCGCTCGAACGCATAGCTCAGAACAGCAAAGGCGACGTACGCTCAGCCATAAATGACCTACAGAGTCTTAGCGAAGAAAACCACCGCTTAACGCTCCAAGACACACTCACCTTAAGTAGCCGCAACAAAGACGTAAGCTTCGACGACACATTAAGAGGCTTCTTCTCAGCACAGTCAATAGCGGATACCTCACGGTTGCTTAGCTACTCAAACGTGGACTACGATGACTTCTTGCTCTCCGTGGCGGACAACTTGCCTAAACGCTACACCGATGCCGCTGAACTCGCCAAAGCCTTCGACTTTGTCTCTAAAGCTGATGTGTTTCGTGGAAGAATCGGCACAGAAAACTGGCATCTACTCAAATACTTCTTCAACTGTCTCGCTGAAGCCTCCGCAGTAAACCCCGCGTCCTACAAGCCTTTCACCTTCATTACTCCCCCTATTCGCGTGATAACTCTGTTTTGGACGAAAGGCAAACGCACCACGCTGGACGCTATCTGCGGCAAAATCGGAGCACAATGCCACGTTAGCCACCAAATTGCCAGAGAACAGTATGTGCCCT
This sequence comes from Candidatus Bathyarchaeota archaeon, assembly GCA_026014685.1. NCBI lineage: Archaea > Thermoproteati > Candidatus Bathyarchaeota > Candidatus Bathyarchaeota archaeon. The sequence goes on along the minus strand of JAOZHW010000007.1, from coordinate 363,241 downwards.
ACATTCGGCTGATTTTGCAGAAGAAACCCAAAAGCCCCTTAGCGGCTTGGTTTAAGTTTACCCCTGAAGAGGTTAATTTCTTAGTTACAATGGGCAGGTTCTAGGGTCATGACGATTGTTTTGAACAGCAAAGGGTTTAAGCTTCCGCGGCTGGAGAAAGAAAAATTCGTCAGCCTCATCCATCTCGGCTTGGATTATGACCGTAACGCAGGCTTGTTTTCTATTAAGAGTTACAATAACATAGAGAAGCTTATTGAAACGGTCGGCGTGATTTTGGGGGATGAAGTTGTTTTTCAGCAGATTTGTATTGGATGCGGGAAGAGCTTTGGCTGCAAAGAATGCAGCTACGTAGAGACTTGTTCAACTAAGAATTTGCCTTTCAGTTGTGTTTGCCACAAGTGTTTACGTGGGCAAAGTTCTGAGGCGTCCTTAGTGAATTTTTAGACAAATGTTCACGCTTTTCACTATTTATTTCTGTTTAGTATGGTACGTCTAGTGTTGAACGGCTGTTTCATTTATTTCATATAATTACTCGTTTTTTCGTATATATGATGTTGAATAGGATTAAATACTGAACGAACGCACTAGCAACCACATTAACTTTGAGGTAACTTGGAGAATTGAACAAATGAGCGAACGAGTACACAAAAACAGTTCATACCTCAACGGCAAATCAACCGTTGGAACCAACACCAGAGTAAAAGACACAAGCACAATCAGCGGCATGTGCCCCATCTGCATACGCGACTGCCCTGTCCTGTGCGAAATCAGCCTCTCAGCATTTAGAGGAAGAGAAGCCCTCTACCCCGAACCAGCCCAATTCGGAACCAGCACCGCCGGAGCCCTCAAAAACTTCGGCTTAGACTGGTCGCACTTCAGCATACAAGCTGGACTCTTTGAAGCACAGGGCGTAGCAGAAACATCTGAAGCAGCAATTTTCCCCAACGCCAACACAGAAGTCGTAGTCGGCGGCATGCCCCTAAAGTTGCCCATCCTCACAGGCGCCTTCGGCTCAACCGAGGTCGCACGCGCCAACTGGGATGGATTAGCCATAGGCGCAGCCCTCTCAGGTGTATCAGTAACCATAGGCGAAAACATCGCAGGTATGGATGTTGAATCTCAACTGACAGGCGGCAAAGTCACCCACTCACCAGAACTCAAACGCAGAGTCGATTCCTTCCGCAAATTCTGGGATAAAAAATACGGCGACGTCATCATCCAAACCAACGTTGAAGACCAACGTTTAGGCATAGACGTCTACGCACTTTCTAAACTTGAAGTCAACATCATCGAACGTAAATGGGGCCAAGGAGCCAAAGCCATCGGCGGAGAAGTACGCCTAAAAAGTCTCGAAAAAGCCATCTTACTCAAAAAACGCGGCTACATCGTTATCCCAGACCCTGAAGACCCAGTAGTACAGCAAGCCTTCAAAGACGGCGTCTTCAACACCTTTGAGCGCCACAGCAGAGTCGGCATCCCCAAAGAGAAAAGCTTTCTAGAAGACATAGAGTGGCTACGCAAACAGGGCGCCAAAAAAGTGTTCCTCAAAACAGGCGCATACCGACCCAGCGCAGTTGCTTATACCATGAAATGGGCTTCGGAAGCTAAAATCGACGCCCTCAGCTTTGACGGTGCAGGAGGCGGAACAGGCATGAGCCCAGTCCCCATGATGGATGAAATGAGCATCCCAACTCTCTACCTCCAAGCACTCGTATTGCAATGTGCTCAGATTCTCAAGAAGAAGGGCAAGTACGTTCCTGACCTCGTCATGGCAGGCGGCTTCATAGAAGAAACCAGCATATTCAAAACCATCGCCATGAGCAACTTCGGAGATGGCCCACTGGTCAAAGCGGTTTTGATGGGACGCTCACCGATCACTGCAGCCATGAAAGCCAGCTACTTCAAACAACTCGCAGCTGAAGGCAAACTGCCCAAGAGCTTCGTGGACAAGTTCGGCGCTAACCCAGACAAGTTCTTCATAGCTGCCCCAGAGCTTAAAGCCAAATACGGCAAACGATACAGCGAAATCCCGCTGGAAAGTGTCGGCGTCTACACGTACCTAACTGACAGAGTCGGTGTGGGTCTTAAGCAGTTGATGGCGGGTAACCGCAAATGGAACTTGAGTTTGCTGAACCGCGGCGACTTGATGAGTCTAAGCAACATTGCACAGCAAGTGACAGGCATTCCGTTGGCGCATGAAGTCGAAAACGACGCAGTCAAGAAGATACTTGACTTCTAAGCGTCTTTCCTTTTTCTTTTTGTACCTTTTTTGATTTGAAAATTTGTTTGCCCTTTATATAAGGGAGGGGAGGTAGACGCTGAGACGTCGCGTGGCTCCACCATGTACGGATACGGAACCGATTGCACATCTAAAAGGGGAATCTATTCAAAAAAGCACATCTCAGGTTGGGGTGTTGAACAAAAAAGAAGAAGGGAAAGATGAATGTTAGTTAGCTCATTTGCCCATGACTTTTTTTGCCGCGATTTCTATGTCTTCGGCTTTGATTGTTTTTCTTCCCGCATGCATTGCGAAATCGAGTGCTTCTTTGGCGACTTTGACGCCGATTTCTTCTAAGGCTTTTGCTAGTTCTTTTGCTGCGGCTTCGCTTACTCTGTCCGCGCCTGCTTTTTTACATAGTCTATGCATGGGAGCTACAGCTATTTCTAATTCTGTCATATCGACATCTCTCTAGCTCCTTTTTCTTTTTAAAGCTGTATTTAACCTTTGTTATCGTTTTTTGCTCTAAAAAGCAGCCAGCCCATACTCAGCGAGTTTAGTAAAGAAAATTTTAAAACCCTCAACTACGCATATAGCGCTGAGAAATAATGAAATTAATCGACGCTCACATTCACCTCTCTGACACCGAATATATTGGTCGCATTGAAGATTTAATTGCCGATGCGAAAACCTCTGGGGTGGCTGCTTTGGTGACTAATTCTATGGATTTAAAGACCTGCCAAAACGACGTTAAACTCGCCGAGCAGTATCTAGGTTTGGTTTATCCTGCTTTAGGTATCCATCCTTGGAATGTTAATGTGCTCAAAGGAAACGAGCTACAGGATACTATAGAATTCATCCGGTCCCAAAAAGGTAAAGTGGTCGCCATCGGCGAAATCGGCTTAGACTACAAGTATGAATCTATCTGGGAGCAGCAAGTTGAGGTTTTCAATAGCATGCTGCATTTAGCTGAAGAACTCAACCTTCCAGTGATCATACATTCAAGGGGCACCACCGACAAAATCGTCGAAATGCTTCCATCATACCGCCTTAGTCGTGTGTTGCTGCATTGGTTTAGTCACCCCATGACAGCCCTTGCTAAAGCCATAGACAACGGTTACTACATCACTGAAGGTCCACCTGTAACATACTCCAACGGCATCCGTGAAGTTGTAGAAAAAACCCCTCTTACCAACCTGTTGACGGAAACTGATGGTCCAGTAACTTACTGGAAACAACCCTACAATGGGCAATTAACTAGGCCCTCCTACATCCGAAACGTTGTTGCTGCTGTTGCTGAAATTAAAAAATTATCTGCCGATGAAGTTGCTTTGCAGGTTGCCAAGAACTTTGAAACCTTCTTTAACATAAAACTAAACTAGCAATTTAACGGTTTATACGCAACTTGCTGGCAGCATATTATGTTGGTTTGAGGCGTAACCTTAAATTACGGCTACTCAATATTGAGAGTTGCTCCTACGCTTTTAAACGTCGGAGAAAACACGTTAACACTGGAGGAAACTGATTGGGAAAAGTAAAGACTGAGCAGATAAAGCATCTCGGCAAAGAACTAATGACTCGCTTTCCAGGCAAATTCACAACTAACTTTGACGAAAACAAACGCGCCGTAGACGAAGTGACCAAAGGCACAACTACACGCGTACGCAACAAAGTCGCCGGGTACATTACACGCACAATCGCGTTGGCTCAATCTAGCTCTGAGATGGAAACTGAAATCGAAGAAGATATAGTCGATTAATCAGAGAAATATGCTATGATGGATGAGTACCGCAGAGGTTGGGCATTAAGGTATTTGCGTGAAGCAAAAGCTGAATTAGAAGCCGCACGCAAAATCCCCTACATGGCACCAAGCTTGGTTTTAGAGGCCATACGTAAAGCCCGAAACGCCATCTACTACAGCCTCGGCGAACCAGCCTTCATCGAGATACTCATCCGTGACGAAGTTGCAAAAAACCCTGCGACTAACGATTCTGTTTTGCGGTTTTTGATGGAGATAGAGACGATTGTGCAGCAGATTTCTCAGCTTGAAGAAGTCAACGGGGATGCAATGATGAAGCAGGCAGATTCCATCGTGGACATCGCCACAGATATCGTTGAAACCCTCACGCAGGAAAAACTCGACGGTTTTAGCTAAAACTTTTAACAAACCACTTTCTTATCCTACTGTTACGAGTGTAATCACTGGTGCCTCTAATAATCAAATTCCTCGGTGCATTCCGTCATCTGTCAGGAAAAAAACAGTTCACCCTAAACTTCCAAGAAGGCTTCACCGTCAAAAGCATGGTTGACGCCATAAGCCAAGACATCCCATCGTTGAAGCACACCTTCTGTGACCAAGAACTAAACGATGCACGCTCCAACTCGCTCATACTGGTTAACGGCAGAGAAATTAGCGTACTAAACGGATATGCAACTAAACTGTGTGACGGAGACGAAGTCGTGTTTGTTCCAGTTGTACACGGCGGCTAAAAAATGATAACTTTAACTTCGGATTTTGGGCTCAAAGACCCATACGTGGCGGAAATGAAAGGTGTCATCTTAACCATAAACCCAAACGCCACCCTCATCGATATAACCCACAAAGTAGAAAAATACAACATCCGCATGGGTGCCTTCATTTTAGCTTCCGCTGCACCATACTATCCAAAAGGTGCAGTGCACGTAGCGGTGGTAGATCCCGGTGTAGGCACCACTCGACGAGCAATTATAGTTCAAACTAAAAACGGCTTTTTCGTTGGCCCAGACAACGGCCTGTTGATGATAGCCGCTCAAGCACAGGGAATCGAGCACATCTATGAAATAGCTAACCCAAAGTTCATGCTTCCCAAGGTTTCCTCCACTTTCCATGGCAGGGACATCTTTGCCCCCGCCGCAGCCCACCTCGACCGAGGTATTGCACCACAAGAGTTCGGCCCAGAAGTCACCGACCCAGTCACCCCAAAATTCGCGTCCGTGGAGCACAAAAATGGCGCATTGTTTGGTGAGGTTTTGCATGTTGATGACTTTGGCAACGTCATAACAAACATACCAAAAGAAGACCTACAAGACGGAACCCTGAAAGTAACTCTACATCATTTAACGTTGCAGCTTGCTCTCTCAGAAACCTACGCAGAAACCAAACTCCACGAACCCACAGCGTTAGTTGGCAGTCACGGTTTTTTAGAGTTAGCTCTCAATCAGGGCAGTTTCGCAGAAAAGTTCCATGTTAACGCAGGCGACAAGGTTCAAGTTTCTGCGGTTTAGGGTTTTATGGTTTCTACGAGTTTTGCGATGACTTCAACGGGGTTTTCCAACGCCGCAAGCTTTTCGGCAACATCAAAGCGTTTGCTCATGTACTTCTTTGCCAACCCCTGCACTTTGTCTTCGGTTGTTATGAAAAGTGGAAAGCCCTTTTTTGCGAGGTAGCTGTTGACGGGGGTTTTTGCCATGTCACCGATGGCGATGCTTGGGACGCCTTGCAGGGCAGCTTCGCGGCTTATGGTTCCGCCGTAGCTGACAACTAAATCTGCGTGCGCAACCAAACTGGCTGAATCCTCAAAAGCCACCTTCGCCCCAAAAGCGTGACCTTCACAGTTGTAGCGCTCAAGCAGATGCACATTTCCCAGTTCCGCAAGCTGCTCCGCGAGGGTTTTTGCGCTGTCACTTTTGCCTTTCGCGTATGCAGCTTTGGTTTCTATTTGCCGAAGCACAATCAGGGGCTTCTTAACCGAGAGTTTTGCGGGTTTGAAGTCCTTAATCCACGCAACCTCATCTACACCTCGAAATGGAACAACCCTCTGAGCACAGTATTGCCGCGTGAAGCTCTTTGGCAAAGCCTCAGAAACCACCACTGTGTGGGCGAAGGGGATGGTTAACCTGTTAACTGCCAACGCATGCGGCGTATCAGCAGTCAAAATAATTGGAATACCCAAGCCAAAGGCGGTTCGGCATAACTCGACAGATTGGTGAGCGATAGCGACGTCGGGTTTGTTTTTTTCAAAAAGCTTAGCGAATTCGATGACACGTTCCGCGCTTTCTTTGAGCCTAGATTCATTAGTTGAAGGGTTATATTTGCCGACGACAAGTGGTTTTTCGCCGAGCAGTTTCGCAAGCGGCAACGTGTCAGGGTGCTCTCTTGTGGTGAATATGAATTCGTGACCACATTTTTTCAGCTCTTTGCCGATGGCTGCGCCGTATCGGGTGTGCTTACCCGTGCAGGCGTCATACCAAACCCTCATCGCTTCACCTGAGCTAAGAACCTTTCACGTTTTGCCTCAAACTCTGTAAGTGTCATGACTTTTTTCGCGGGACAACCAGCGACCACAGTTTTGGGAGGCACGTTTTTGGTGACGACACTTCCACCGCCCACAACCGCTTTTTCGCCGACGGTGACGTTTGGCAAGATGGTGACTCCTCCACCGATAGCTGCCCCGTCTTTTATGATTGGCGGTGTCATGTAGGTGCTTTTGGGGTACTTGTCATTTAGCAGACTACTGTTAGGCGCGATGAAAACGTTGTCGCCAAGGACACAACCGTTTGAGATGGTGACATGGGCTTGTATGTTACAGTTCTTTCCGATTGAGACGTCTTTGCCGAGGTCAACAAAACTGCCGATGATTGTGTTGTCGCCGATTTTGGTGTTATCACCGATAACCACATAGTTCCAAATCGCACAGTCTTTGCCGATCTGCACGTTTTTGCCTTCAACGATGCCGACGCCACGTTTCTGATTCTGCATACTTAGCTTTTTCTGGCTCCAGATTTAAATAGTTTTAAAATCACATGGTTCACCAACAAAACGAAGGCATCACTCTATGACTAAAGAAACAGTTTTAGTGATCGGTTTAGGCGAAATCGGTCACACTCTCTTCACCCTATACGCTGAGAGAAAGGATGTTTTTGAGGTTTATGGACTGGATTTAGACGAAGCTAAGATGCGTGAACTGGGTCAAAGCAAACATACGGTTCCAGCCACGGTCAATACGCTTCAGGTTTGCCTTCCCTGCGGCAACCCCGACAAATTCGTCCAAATCGTGGCAGAATACGCAACCCAATACAAACCAAAATTAATCATCAACAACAGCACCACACCCCCTGGAACCACAAAAAAAATCGCTGACCAATGCAAATGCCCAGTTGCCCATTCGCCCTCGCGCGGCGTCCACATAAACGCTGAACATATGCTTTGGGAAATGAAGCGCTGGCCAAAATACGTTGGCGGCGCCACACCAGAAGATTCCAAGTTGGCGAAGGCTCATTTCGAGAAGTTGGGGCTTAAAGTTAAAGTGCTCAAAGGCTGCACAGAAACGGAGTTGGCAAAAATCTTCGAAACCACATACCGCGCTTGGATGATCACTTGCTTCCAAGAGATGCACCGCATCGCCCACAAATTCGGCGCAGACTTTAACGAAACGGTCGATTTCATCGAAGACACGCATCGTGTGCGGCTTGATAGACCTGTGATGTTTCCAGGAGTCATCGGCGGTCACTGCCTCATTCCAAACACTGAGTTGCTGCTGAAATCCTACGACAGTGACATGCTGCGGTTGATTTTAGAATCCAACAAAAAACGCCGCGAAGAAATGAAGGACCCAGAAATAAAAGCCGAAGCCCAAAAAGTCGCTGCACGCGCCGAAGCCCTGCAAAAAGAACTGACAGGCAACAAAAACGTTACACTTCCACAAAAAGACCAATGTAGCTAAATGCGATTGAGATTTTTATCTATAGCCCTTCTTATTTTTGGGCATAAGAGACCGCAATCGCATGCTTTGCTGCTCTGCCGCCTCCTCCCCGCCCGATATATAGAACAAACGCTGCTACGGCAGCCGAGTAACTCCTCATCCAAAAAAGTGGATGAGCACTTCAAGGTTGCTATGTAATCTTGGTTAGCGCCGCTTGAACTTCTTCATAGTTCGGTTCAACATTGGGGTCATCTGAAACCCACACGTAGCGAACAACACCCTTCTCGTCTAAAACAAAAATCGACCGTTTAGCAACCACGTATCCCCCTAAACCAGCAAAATCCGTTGACTCCAACCCATACTGCCGTATGACTTCACGTTTGTAGTCGCTGAGAATAGGGTAAGGTAAACGGTTTTTTTCTGCGAATGCCTTGTTTGAGAAGGGGTCGTTGACGCTTATGCCGATAACTTGGGCGTTTAAGTTTGTCAGTCTTGCCATAGAATCTCTAAAGGTACACATCTCTTTGGTGCATGTGGCGGTGAATGCGCCTACAAAAAAGGCTAAAACAACTTTTTGTCCCAAAAATTCACGCAGACTCCGTGCGTTCATATCGACATCGAGCAAAGTGAAATCGGGGGCTTGATCGCCTACTTTAACGTTTACCATACAAGAATCAGTCCTCACCCAAAGTTAGGTGTTGGGGCTATAAATTTTTGATGCTATTTGAAGGTAAACGCGGAGGGGCAAATTTTGTTCAGTACACAAGCGTTGCATTGGGGGTTTTTTGCCATGCAAACTTGGCGGCCGTGGAAAATCAGCACGTCAGTTAGCGGCATCCACTGGTCTTTGGGTGTTATGGCCATGAGGTCTTGTTCGATTTTGTTTTGGTCTTTTTCTTTTGTTAAGCCCAAGCGCTGCGAAAGCCTCATCACGTGGGTGTCTACGGCAACTCCAGCGGTTATGCCGTAACCGTGGTAGAGGACAATGTTGGCGGTTTTTCTGGCTACACCGGGAAGTTGAATTAGTTCTTCCATTGTTTTAGGCACTTGCCCTCCGAATTTTTCCATTAGCATTTGGCAGCAGGCTTTGAGGTTTTTTGCTTTGTTGTGATAGAAACCCGTTGAGTGTATGTCCTTTTCTAGTTCTTTTATGGATGCGTTTGCGTAGTCTTGTGCGGTGCGGTACTTTTTGAATAGGGTTTGGGTGACTATGTTGACTCTTACGTCGGTTGTTTGGGCGGAGAGCATGGTGGCGACGAGGAGTTCGAGGGGGTTGGTGTAGTTGAGGGCGGTTTTGGCGTTTGGGTAGAGTTTTTGGAGTAGTTCTAGGATTTTTTGGGTTCGCTGTTTTGGGTTGAGGTTTATTTGTGGGGTGGTCATGTGTGGTTCCTGTTTTGTGGGTGGTTTGTTGTGTTGTTTAGGGTTTGTTGGGGATAAAAGAGTTTTGCGCTTCCACGGCGGGAATTGTTAAACATATGTACAGTTTAAAGCCCAGATATTTGGAAATATGAAAAGTAAAACTTGAATATTGTTGCGTAATGTTTATATAATTATCAATAAACTGAAAAGCTGTCAAAAAAAAGGTTGACTGAAAACGTGACAAACCCGACAAGAATAACCGTAGCATTCGACAAAACCACCGCAGACATGCTAGAAAAAATAAGCACTGAATCAGATGTTTCACAAAGCGAAGTCATGCGTCGAGCCATAAAATTCTACGCCGAAAACAAAACCCTCGAAGAACCCCAAACCAAACGCAAACTTCACTCATACCTAGACATGCTGCTGAGCGGCGAACACGTCATCATAGACGTCGATCACTGGCTTATGTTTCTGCGGATAGTTGAAACGTCGCCACAGAAGGAGCGGTTCTGGATAGAACATCGAGAACTCGCTAAAGCCCACTGGGAACAACTCAAAGGGAAAGTGCACACAACAGAGGACATGTTGTCGCGTCTGGAAGCTTGTAACCTTTATCGTCTCACAAAAAACGCGCCTAACGATTATACGTTGGTGTTAATTTCGGAGGTTTCAAAGAATTTCATCCGCATCTTCCTTGAGGAGTACTTTGCGGCTATGGGTGTGAAAGTGGAGATTAAGGAGAACTTGACAAAGTTGCGGGTTACTTTGAAACCGTGCTCATCTAAAGCATAATTGTTTAGTAATTCCGCGAATTACTATATCATACGTTTATTTTTTCTTAATTTTTATGAACATATCTTAACTATATTTATATTTAATTAAACAAATATGGAATACTGGTGATAAAGGTTGATTACTATGTTAGCCATCGGTTTAGGCTTAATCGTCTTGGTAGTGGGTTACTTCGCTAGCGAGATAATTTTGGCCAAAAGCTTGGCAGAGAAATCCGAACTTTAGAACTTGCCCCCTTTTGGGAAAAGTTGCTGAGTTCGGCATGTTTGTTTTAGGAGTTACTTTAGGCGTCTTTTTAAGGCAGTTCTGTAAATATATGCTTGTAGTTTTACTGATGTATTCTTAACTTTTATGAATTATTCTCAACTAATTATATATAGATTGTAACTATTATATTGTTTCACGAAAAGTTGGTGTAAAAACATGAGTGTGGAAAACAAGAAAAACCTAAAAATGCCAGAGAAACTGGCCGGCTGCACAACAGCCCTAAACCCATAGGAGAAAAAACAACATGGAAACCACCCTAAACCTAAACGCCCTAGCAAACTCCAAAGAGGTCTTCGCCAACTACACCCTCAAACCAAGGAAAACCGGAGACAACATGAAAAATCACAACCACACCTACAGGTTCAGGCATAACCTCAATCACTCCCAATTTTCTTAACCAAATTTTTTAAATCAACTTTCCGTCCGCTTTTTCGATAAGCTTTTTTGCTTTGGCAAGCTACCTTACTGTTAAGGTGAAACTGATGGGTTTGCAATTAAAGGTAGATGGAAAAGTTATTCCCCTAAACGACTTTGTTGAAAGCATCCTCAACGGCACCGTAACGGGTGCAGTAACAACTCTAAAAGGCGTCCGCGAAGACTGGAAAAAAATCGAAATCCAAGTGGAACGGTAGTTAACCGTTTAACTCCACTTTGGCATCTATTTCTGCAAAGATTTCCCGTTTAGCCTTACAGATCGGGCAGATGTAGGGCGGGTCTTCACGGTACACCACGTAGCCGCATTGTTTGCAGTACCACAGTTTCTTTTTGACTGCAGGCTGTTTTGGTGGTGGTTGAGGTTTTGATGTTTCAGGTGTCGGTGCCACAGTGAACTGCTGAGGTACTTGAGGCGCCGCTGTTGGCACTCCGTATGCGCGTGCGATTTTTTCTTGGGGACGGCGCTCTGGAACTTCGGGGAGGTTTTGGCTTTCGTAGACTGCTTTGGTGACGTATAGGCGGCAGTAGCATGAGCCGTATTCGGCTACGTCGGGGTCGCGGTAGTCGCAGGGGCAGATGATGTCTCGGTCAAGGTCTATGTTGCCTGTGCCAAGTCTGCAAGGGCAAACCGGATATCCGTATCTTTCTTCGTTGGCTTTTAATCCTTCAAGAAACATTTGGAGTAGGTCTTGTTGGGGTGTTAGGTAGTAACCGTAGGTTTTGGCGTCGGCTTCGGCGCGTTTTCGCACAAAATCTATGGTTAGTGGGGTCAAATTCCAAGTGCCTCTTTGAGTTGGTCTTTTCGGAAGCCTGTGATGATTTTTTTGTCGTCCACAATTGTAGTTGGGTAACTTAGGCTGCCGCCTCTGGTTAGGATGGTTTCGTGTACTTTTCTTTTGTCGGTTTCGTCGAGGAGGTCTACGTCTACGAATTCGTAGGCGACGCCGTTGTCGCTTAGGAATTGTTTGGTTAGTTTGCACCAGACACAGGTGCTGAGGGCGTATATGGTTACTTTGTGGTCGGTTTTGGTTCCAGAAACTTTGGAGAATTCCATTAGAAATAATTCACCAATTAAATGGGTGGGGCGGGGCGAATATAACTGTTTAGATAAACCTGCCAAAGAAGACCCTCGGTTGGTTTTTGCATGTTTGTAAAGTTACTGCTTTGGTTGGTGCGGCGTTTGGGGACTGTTGTTTTTGGAAAGTTATAAATATTTGTAAACACTGAATTATTTACAGATGTTGTTATGTCCAGTTGTTCCGTATCCTCACCGCTGAGTCAAAGCCAAAAAACCATCTGGGCCCTCCTAAGTAGCGGCCTCACAGTAAGCAGCATCGCCGAAAAACTCAAAACCACCCGCCAATACGTCAACCAAACCCGCCACACAGCCCAAACAAAACTCGCCACCACCCTCCTAGAAGTCGCCGCAGTAAACGACCTCCAAGTAACCAAACTCAACCCCCAACAAGCCATCCTCTTAGGATATCACCCTGCACTCAAAAAGAAAGCCATCATCACCTACACAACCACCCACGGAATAAAAGTCTGGTACTGGCACCCAAACCCCGAAGAAGTCACCGACCCAGCCTTCCTCAACCAAACAAAACAATACCTAATCGACATAGCAAAAGAAAGAGGCATAGAAATTCCCAACGCTGAAAATATTCACCCAGCCAAGTTAGCACATCAAGTATTCTCTAAATTGATGCCGGAGTTGAAGGAATGACTTTCAGAGGAAAACTCGCATCTCTCATCAGAGGCTGGTTTCCACAGGAACCTCTTAGTCCAAACAAGCAAATGAAACTTCATCTTAAAACAAACCCCGTAAAACTCGAACGCATAAGAAGTAAATTAACCATTAATGTGGCCCAGTTGGTTGCTGTGGTTTTATCTATCTGTCTTATACTTGGTGGATTACTTCTAACCTCAGTTTCTACAATTAAAGGTACCTATTCTTTGCCTATAAATAGCGTAACTTATCATGATCCCGTTCAGATTGATGGAACTCTCTATAATTGTTCTATTCACCTCTTCATTTCGCCGCCATTGCAAGAAAGTGTGCTTGGTCCAGCTAACAGGGTTAACACGCTGTTTGTGTATCTTAACGAGCCTGGAAACATTAGTTCTGGAGTATACGTTACTACGTTAAGGTATGCTCGCTACAACACCACTTTAAAAGCGTACACACCAGAAGAATTCAATCAGACAGGCATGTTTAGGCCTGACGCGTCTAAAAAACCAGCTTTACTCTTTAGCGTATTTGACCTGACACCACCCTTTGAACCGGGTCCGGTAAGTTTACAACCTTTAGTTTCAGGCGTCGTTTTCACCTTATACTGTAATGCCAGTAATGCAGGCGCATCCTCCTTTACTATAGAGACGCCTATTAATGGAGCTCAAAGCGGATACATCATAAGATACCCTTATCGAGACATCGGTAACATCGTTCTCGCTGCAGGTATATTGAGTTTGTTGGGGGTTTTTGTCATTTCGTTAGTAAATATAGGTAGAAGCCATCCGGGTTCTAGCACAAAGAAAATAGCTTATCAAGAGCTGAAAGCATGAAAAACACTAAAGAAATAGAAAAGCAAGTTAGAGGCTGGTTCCCACAGGAAACGAAGATGCCACTTCAAAGCAGCACACTACGAAGACCCAGAGGGCATAAATCGCTGCCTAACCCTGTCAGAAGAATCCTCACTAATGCTGCAATGTATAGTGCAGTTTTCACTTTGTTATTTGCTTTTTCAACTATCCAAACAGCCTTAGTCGTCTCAACAGCAATAGCGGGGATTTTTTGGTTTATAGTCGACCGAACAAACTACAAACAAGCAGCTATATTCTTGAGAAAATCCGCGTTTTGTCTTCTTGGTCTTGTGTTAATCTTTGCCTGTTTACAGTTTTTGGTATTTGAAACGTCAGGATTTACAATTACAACTGTACCTCAGCTTAGTTATCCCTCATTACTCAACGCCTCGTTAACCGAGTATCTGCAAAACGTTGAGCAGTCAGAAAATTTCCGTTTGCTACAAGCAAATCATCTTAACTCGGCAACTTTTGAAAAACTGAGAATCTGCGCTTACCCCAACCATGGATGGTTGACCTGGACCTTCCGAACTACAGACACAAATTCTGAAGTAACCATAGGCAACATCGAAGGAAAACCATACCGCACGAGTGTTGGCAACATGATGGAAAGCTTCTTCCCCAGAATACCCCAAACCAAAAGGTACACACTGCAATCCACAGTTGATACATTCCAACAAATTGACCGCATAGGACTTGCCTCATTCTTAAAACAGGGAGTGGACATCTACCAAAACCGGCCCAACGCTTCGCAAATCAGTGCATTAATAATTTCTATCGGTTATAACGAGGTCGGCAACTATCAAGGGTTAACTATTCTGCTATCAGCAAGAGGCGAAAACAGCGATGAAATGGGCACTACTGTTTACACGGGCCTTTTTGAGGCAGAATTTGAACCCGACGGAACATTGCTCACTTACAAGAGTTTAAGTTGAGAAAATCCTCACGTTTGTGTGGTTGCGTCGCTGGGTTTTTCTTTAAAGTATTCTTCAGTTAGTTTCTTTACGCGGTCATTCTGTAGTCTGCGCTTTTTCCTTCCCCGTACATCTATGGCAAGCATGAATATGTAGGGTAACGACAGGTAGAAGGCAGCGAAGAATATGTTGCTAAATAGCTGCGTATAGGGGTTAGCCATGACTGCGGCTGGGTCGTTTAGGTTAAAGCCGTAACCTGCCAAGACGTCGATTAAGATGAAGCCCATCAGGGTTAAGATTAAACAGACCAAGAACTGCACAAAGACGCTTCGCTCTTTGCCCAAAAGCAGGGTTGGAATGATTGAGGATAAGACGAAGACCCATGCGAAGGCGTATACGAAGATGACCATGTCGATTCTCGAAGCCAACCACAACCCCACCACTGGGACATAGACTGCTAATGAATTAACGACGGTTGTTACGGCTGTTTGTGTGAAGATTTGGTAACTCACCATCAATGCCCAAGCTACTGACAAATATGCTGGAGTTAGTAGTGCAGTTTTAACCAATCAAGCCACCCATTACTGTACAACTGTTAGGTTATGCAGTGTATTTAACCTGTTTCTTTAAAGATTTTGTGCAATTCAATGTTGAACAGACCTACATCTGATGTTCGCAGGCACCACTTCGACGTTAAGGAGGTCAACTGCGGTTTTGGCCTTGAACACCTTTTCGTGCCCCACCTTCTCTTTAGTCACAGCACCCATGAGACAGAGTTCGTTTAGGTTTTTGCTTTCAAAGGCGCGGCACCGCTGGGTTATCCTGCTGACTTGGGTGGCGGTTCCTGACCCGATTTTCTGCAACGCCAACAAAGTAGGCAAAAGACGACTGGAAACTTGGATCTGAACTTGAGGCATCTGACTGATTTTGGCGTCGATACATTCTATTTGCTTAACCAGTTTAGCTAAGGTTGCCCTGAGTTCAACGTCGTTCATTTTATTCCTCGTTGATTGTTTTAAAAATGTGTTTACGCCTTGTTTGTCTATTGGGTTTGTTTTCAATATAAATTTTGTGCATATAAATATCGCCAAAAAAGCACCATTAGACTGCCAAATGGTATATTTGTGTAGTTCACCTGACGGACAACACCTAAGAAGCCTCACACATTTGTGCCAATGAGGTGAACTTGGAATTGAAGGTATTCTGGGCAGGCCTCTGTGCAGCGATCCTTCTGGGCGCAGTCGCAACTGGCACATATGGAGTACTAAACACCAGCAAAACAATTTCCTCCAGCGGCACCGTCTCCACCATAAACGTTGAAGTCTACCTTGACAGCGCATGCACACAAACAGCAACAAACATAAACTGGGGCAATCTCTCACCGGGAACCTCAGCAACCTACACACTCTACATAAAAAACTCGGGCAACGCCGCGGAAACGTTGAGTATGTCGACAAGCAACTGGTCGCCCCAGACAGCTTCACAGTACATAACGATAACGTGGAACCGCAACAACGCCGTGCTGGGTGCAAATCAGGTGCTGCAAGCAACCTTGACTTTGACTGTTTCCTCATCTATAGACAACAGCATAACTGTCTTTAGCAACAGCATTACGATATCAGGTACAATGTAGCCCCAACAGTGGCTTCCTTTTTTCGGGTTTCTTTGTCAACCTAAGCTAACACGAACGCTACAGTACCTTTTTTAGTCGCCGAAATCTTTTTTGTTAGCTAAAATGCAGACAAGGGCCAACCTATGAAATTAAACTCAAAATACGCGGGCACCCTCACAGCGGTCTTAATGATGATAGTGATGGATACAACCATGACTTTCACAATGACCACAGTTATGACTGGCTGGACACCTGGGTTTCTAGAGAGGTTCACTTTTGGGTGGCTAATCGGGTTCGCTGTAGGTTTACCAACCGTACTTTTGATTATGCCCCTTGTGAGGCGACTAGTCTGCAGAGTTTGTTCGCCCTAAGCTACCTTCGAAACTTGGTTTACTGAGGCGGCTTCCTCGAAGTATACGCTTTCTTGAAAGGATTTAATCAGTTGACTTAAAACTAAAAGACAGAGTGGTGTAGAGAAAAAGCGAGTTATCCCCATGCCTTCACCGAAGCTGTTTAAGCTTGGATTAGCTTTCTGGATTTTCTTAATTTTTTCTTTCAACTCCTCATTCTCCCTCGCTTAACGTATAATTTCTACAATGGTGCCGACGCCAAACGAGACCGCGACCACCATCTGAGGAATACTAACCAAACGATGACCAAAGCCAAACTAAAAGAACTCCAATCAGCCTGAACTACAAGTTCAACTTACAATTCACTAACCAAAAAAATAAACATGAAAACCACGCGACGTCTCAGCGTCTACCTCCCCTCCCTTATATAAAGAAAGGCGCAATTTGGACGATTCGTAGGCGTCGATTTCTGGGCAGGATTCAATCTTCTTTTTGGGAAAAACCTTAATCTCTAGTTCTACAATCTGGATTGCACTGAGAGGGGCAATACTTGGCGAATCTGTCACAACTTAAAGCCGCAATGGGAATCTCCATATTCCTATCAGCATTCATCTTTGGACTCTTCGTCTTCGGCATCGTCTACTTCCTAGAATTAGACACATTCACAGGGCTGTTCGTAGCTTTAGGTGCCTCAGCACTGTTTATCCTCTTTCAGTATGCCATCGGCCCAGTCATAGTCGCGGCAACCACACGGCTACATTATCTAAAGCCAGGTGAAAATCCGTGGCTTGAAAACATGGTTAAAGAGTTGGCGCAAAAAAGCGGGTTACCCATGCCCAAACTGGCAACCGTGCCCGACAACTCGCCCAACGCGTTCACGTTTGGCAGAACTACCAGCAGCGCCACCTTAGCCGTACATGAAGGGCTGCTTAGAACCTTGAACAAGCAGGAAATTGAGGCTGTCATCGCTCATGAACTGGGGCACATCAAGCACAAAGATTACATAGTTATGACGGTTCTTTCAGCTTTACCGCTGATTGCATACATCATCGCTCAAGCCGCGTTACGTGCAGGTATGATTAGCTCCATGTCAAGCAGGGGGCGACGGAACCAAAAAGAAGGAAACGCAGGCGCCGCCCTAATCGTTATCGGTATAGTTGCGTTCATAGTCTACATCTTGACGTTCCTTATCGTCATGCGCCTAAGCCGTCTTCGCGAACACTACGCTGACGCCTTCTCCGCTTATTTGACGGGGTCCCCGCATGGTCTGCAGAGTGGTCTTGCAAAAATTACTTATGGTTTATCTATTTCACCTAAGCCGCCTGAGGGTGCCCGTGCATTCTACATCGGTGATCCAGCTACTGCAAAGCAGGAAATCAAGCGTGTTATGAGCAAGAAAGACGAATACGACTTGGACAATGATGGAGTTCTAAATGAGCGTGAACTCAGTTTGGCCATGGAGAAGGAGGCTAATGATACATGGGTGCAGATGAACAGTCTCTTTGCAACTCACCCTCCAACCTACAAACGTATAATGTTGTTGCGGGAAATTGAGCAGGAAATGAATACGGGACAGTACACTGATGACCAAATGTACCGCCACGTCTAAACCCCCTTTTAGGATGAGTTGTAGTCGTAAAGGTGGACAGATACACGAAGCAACCTACACTTAGGGGAACATAGGGAACTTACGACTACAACCCCCCACATTTATTATAGAATGGTTTAATCGAATAATAATATTGAGTAACAACAATAAAGACGCTTTTTTCATAAAAATCCACCCTTCACACGGCACTGGAATGGTTCAAAGGTTTTCAAGCCCGAAAACCCGACAAAACCGCACAAGACTAATATTTCTCCGTCGCCGATTAACTACAAAACCGAAAAAGGGCATACATAAATGGTGAATTATTGTCCCGAATGCGGCGGAGAAATGCACTACATCTCCTTAACCAAGCACTACGTCTGCAAAGGTTGCGGCTTATCCTGCACAGGGCAGGAACTCAACGATTACCACGACAAACGCCGACCAGACTACGACAGCGAGGAAGATGCCAAAGCAGCCCGCCGAAAAGAGTACCTTAAATGGTACCTTAGCAAAAAATAGGTTCACCCCAACAAGGGGAACCAACAGCATTCATAGCCTTGACTATGCACCTTTTTTGGAAAGGCTAAACGAGGAACCCCTTTGACCGTTGATGTCGAAGTCATCTGCATCGGTAACGAATTGCTCATCGGTAAAATCGAAAACACCAATGCTTATTGGCTTGCAAAACAAATCACCGCGTTGGGCGCGAACTTAAGGCGAGTCACTGTAATCCAAGATGTCATCGACGAAATCGCCGCCTGTATTCAAGAAGTCGCTTGCAGAAAACCCCGATTCATCATCACCACAGGCGGTTTAGGTCCGACTTTTGACGACAAAACCTTCCAAGGTATCGCCAAAGCCCTAAACCAAAAACTCGCTGTAAACGCCGATGCATACGAAACGGTGAAGCGGAAATGTACCGAATTCGCCAAAAACCACGGCATGCCCGGTGAAGTTGAGATGACGCCGCCGAGGGTCAAGATGGCGATTTTTCCAGAAACAACTCAACCTGTAAACAACCCAATCGGAACTGCACCTGCGCTGCGGGCTCAAATCGGCGAAACAGTTTTGTACGCTTTACCTGGAGTACCTGCTGAAATGAAAGCGATTTTCACTGAAAGCATCGCAGCTGAGATTAGGGTGGCTGGTGGAGATTGCGTTTTTTGTGAATGTAGCGTTTTTTCAGATGGTGTTGTGGAGTCACGTTTGGCTCCGCTCATAGATAGGGTGATGGCGGAGTATCGTGGGGTTTACGTTAAGTCGCATCCGATGGGTTGCAACAGGGTGGAGTTGCATTTGACCATGATGTCAAAAAATGGGGAACCTAATGGGTGGCTGGAGAAGGCGGCTGGGCAACTTAGAGCTTTGATTGCAGAGAACGGTGGAAAAACACGAACCTGATCTCCATTGGGAATCTTCTTTTCCTTAAAGAAGCTGAGAGGCGGGTACAATTCTGGTAAAGTTTTATATTGAAAACTGGCGCTGTAGCTTTTTAGAGTGCACCCAAATGAAAGTTTACCAAACAAAGCTACCCCCCGTTGCCTTAACCGTAATGCTAATCCTCACCGCAGTCTCCGCAGCAAGCCTCTTCAGCGGACAAGTGTATGCCCAAACAGGCTCCATAGTAATAAACACTGGAGAAGCCTACACCAACTCAACCACCCTATCATTCACTCTGTTCTCAAGCAACGCTGTTCAGATGCGATTCTCCACCGATAACTCATCTTGGTCAGAATGGGAAGACTATGCAACCCAAGCAAATTATACGGTGACAGAGGGAGACAAAAACTACACCATATACGCTGAATTCCAAAACAGCGAAAGCCAAATCTCAACTGCAAATGCCTCCATCGTGGTTGACACTACGCCGCCTGATGCCGTGCCTTACGCCAGCTGGTACACTACTGATTATCGGACCGTGTATTTTGATGCCAGCTACAGCACAGACAACTTTGGAATTGCAAATGTAGTTTGGGATTTTGGAGATGGCAACGTTACAAGCGGCGTAACAGTAATTCATGCGTATACTGATGCAGGGAACTATACGGTGACTTTGTCCGTTATAGATCATGCAGGAAACAATGGTTCGTCAACGTTAATTGCCCGAATCCCGGACTTAACCGCAACTCCCACTCCAACAGCCACCCCCACGCCTGCGCCAACCACCTACATACCCCCCACAACACAGCCCACCGCAAACCCCCCAGCTTCACCCACCCCAGAACCAAACGGTCTTAACTCAGACTGGACAATTGCCCTGATTATCGTCGCGGTTATAGCTGTATTTGGCGTCGTAATCGTTGTGTTGCTGAGAAAAAACTCTAAACCCTAATTTTTTTCTCTATAAAAATCTAACAAAAAGAAGAAAAATGTTAGATGGGGTAAGCTCCGCAAACTTTGCAGAACTGGATTTTAGTTACGAGGTGGCTTTTGCACTTGGGGCATTGCACTGCACCTTCGACTTTGGGGAAGACGTCTTTAGGTTTGCCAAATTTCTTGCGGAACACTTCGTAATAGAGCAGTTGTTCTTTGTCTTGGATTTCAACGTCGTCTTCGGCTTTGATAGCTGCTTTCTTCTCGTTGAATTCTTTGTCTTCAACTAAGTCGTTGAAGTAGGTGCGCAGGGTTTCTGTGCCAGTGCCTGCTTCCAGTGGCGCTTTGGGTCGCCAGATGATGTCTTTGGGGATGACGTCTTCATAGGCTTTACGTAGGATCCATTTGCTGTATTTGACGCCGTTGTACATGTTGATTTTGTATTTGATTGGCAGCTTCATGGCCCATTCCATGAATTCGGGGTCGCGGTAAGGTGCTTTGATTTGCATGCCCATCGATTCAGCCATAGGGAACGAGGAGAAACCCATTTCCGCCCACATTTCCTTCTGTTTAACTGCAAACTGTTCTTCGCTTAGGTGGAACTGCCAAGGGTAACCGAAAAGCTCGTCTAAAGCGTCTCCTGTGAAGACGGTTTTTATGCCCTTGGGTTTTAGGAGTGTTAAGCCGATGTAGACGGGGAGGCTGTTGCGGATTTCCATGGGGTCATATTTTTTGAGGGCTTCGACGACTTTTGGGTAGAATTTGTAGACTTCTTCTTTGCCGAATTGGTAGGTTTCGTGTTTGAGGTGGAGGAGTTCAACCATTTTTTTGACGTATTCGGTGTCTTTGGGTTGTCCATGTTTAAACGCGAGGGTTAGGCAGGGGATGTCGGGTTTGTATTTGACTGCTTCGTAGGCGATTATTTGGGTGTCGGTTCCTGCGGAGAAAAGGAAGCCGTCGGCTAGGTTTTTCTTTACTACTTTGTGGACTAGTTCTCGGGCTTCTGCTTTGTATTTGTTAACTTCTGTTTCGTTAATGGCCATTTACATCACTTTTGTTATAGTGTCTGTCGCTTCGCCGCTAATTAAGTTTACTGCATGCATATAAAAGACTTTAAAACCTGAACATTTGTATAAAAATATGCAAAAAATTTAAACAAACACATCGCTTAGCTCACTTTAAGGCGCCGACAACACCAATCATTCACCACAATCGCCTCTTACAAAAAACACAGTAAACTTCAAAAGCCATCAACCAAACCAATACACAACCCCAAAGAGGAAACTCAATGAAAGTCAGCATACTCCACATGGAAATCCGACCCACCCTTGAAGCAAACCTCAAAGCCGCCAAAACAGCCATCCTCAAAGCCGCCAAACAAAACCCAGCCCTAATAGCCTTACCCGAATACTTTACCGTCCCAAACTGCATGGCAGACTTCACCGACGCAGCCAAAATCAGCCAAGAAACCTGCACCAAAACCCTCGAATTCCTCCAAGAAGTCTCCAAACTAATCGGTAACATCTACCTCTTAGGCGGCACAGTCCTACAGGAAGACAGCGGCAAATACTACAACACAAGCACCCTATGGAGAAACGGCGCGCTATTGGCTAAGTACAAAAAAATCAACCCCATCCAAGCCGAAATCACTGCAGGCGTCGCCAGAGGTGACCAGCCATTGGCTGTGGATACGGAACTCGGCAAGATAGGGCTGCTGGTTTGCGCTGACAGCTTTGACCCCGCGCTAGTTAAAAAGGTTGCTCAGTTAGGCGCAGAAATCATTTCTTTGCCCGTTGCAGCCATGGGTTCACATCCAATCGTAAAAGGGCACCCCTTAACCGAGGGTATCGCTAGAGACTACGGTGTATTCGTCCTAAAAGTTGGCAATGTATGCTCTAACATGAGGGGCGGCAGAAGCGCCATTATCGCGCCTTGGGGCATACTGGGCCAGGTCACAGACGCACCTGAAGACTCCGTGTTAACTGCAGAGTTAGATATGAAGCGACTAAGGGAATACCGAAAGACGCTCAGTAAAGTTTAGCCCAATTATCCACGATACGAATCATTTCTTTAAAATCGTAGGTTTGAAGCCATTCGCGGAATTCAGCGTTATGCACCGCAAACCGTGCAACCTGCCGTGCGTTCTCAGAGTCATGAACCAACAGCAAAACCGCCATCAGGTTATGGCGCGAGATATAAGCCACAGTCCTAAGAAGAGCATCGATTTTTTCGTCGGTCGGCATCTCCGCACTCAACTCCACCACAACAGGCTTCTTTAAGGTGGCAACGAAGTCGCGGACGATAGTGTCAACCCAGTAGTTAGTGAAGTAATCCCTCGACGACAGCGGCACATGGAAGTAATCCACCAACTCAGCAATAGCCGCGAAATCTATACCAAAGCGTTCCTTAGCCAAAACAGGGTCCGGGAACATTTCAACCGCAAAAGTGCCTTTAGTGTGGGTTTTAGCTTCTTTTAGGAACGCGGTTATCGTTTTGGCTCGCCACTCTGTCCAGTTCAATCTGCTTTTTTCGCGCTGCTCAGTGCATCTTGGGCAGGTGCAGTAGTCTTGATCAGCGAAGTGGTAGAGATTAAGGGTAACTCCTTGAATATCCTGCTTAGAAACATCGTCAAGATAGTCGAAGACTTTTTTGCGGTATCCCTGATGGGTAGGGCAGACGAAGTCAAACGCTAAATTCGATTTACGGTTCCGACGTAATGCGGGGCCACCTTTGGAGAGTGAAACGATGTTGGGGTCTTCTCGGATGGCTTTGGCGTCGCAGAAAACAGTCACGTCATTTTGCATGCCCTTTGCAGCGGGAAAAACTTGACCATCCACCCATTTAGAGAAGTAAACATGAACATCATAGCCTTCGACGAACTCGGGTTTGTATGTGACTAAGCCTATTTGCATGCCCAATACCTTTGCTCGCAACAGATATATTGTTGGCGCTTATTTAGTTGTTGATTTCGCATGGACAAACATAAGTCACCCATAACCATCGACACCGCCAAATGCCCTCCCTGCACCGGCCAAATATGCATCGGTGTTTGTCCCCAAGGCGCCCTTGAAGAGGGCAAAAACCGCAAACCCCAAGTCATCGCGGTTGTCCAATGCACCAAATGCGGTGTCTGCGTCAACCTTTGTCCAGCTAAAGCCATCACGTTAAACGTTGGCAAACCCCAAAAGTAGCAGCGGGATTACAGATTGGAGCAGTTTGATTTAGCAGAAAAAACAAAGCTTGTCATAAAAGACAACGTGCTAGCCGTAATTTGTGATAATCCTTTAAAGACAGTTAGCTCCGCAATTTTTAACGGCGGGAGCAGACAGGTTAAGGCCGTCCTTAATATTGGGGTGCCGGAGGGCTACAGTGACCTCTCCTTGCACCTTGACCCGCTGCAACTTATCACCCAATCTGCAGCAAAACTAAACATAACCAAAGACTACCTCGCCATGGTAACGGCCGCCAAAATCAAAAACTATGCCCTCGTAACCAAAAAAGACGAAGACTTCACTGTTAGTGTTGCCGCAACCGCGGGGTGCTCGCACGGAGAATCCAGCGGCGAAGACATAAGAGTCGAAAAAATCACAGGAACCATAAACATAATCGTTTTCATCGACGGCAACCCCTCTGAAAGCTGCATGGTCGCCGCCCTCATAACCGCTACAGAAGCCAAATCAGCCGCCCTCCGCGATTTTGACATGAGAAGCCGCTACACAGGCGACTCCGCCACAGGCTCCATCACCGACAGCGTCACCGTAGCCACGACAGGCAAAGGTAAAGAGGTGGTTTTGGGTGGTCCAGCATCAAAACTGGGGCAACTCGTCGGGCACTGTGCACGCAAAGCGGTTACGCAGGCGTTGCTTAAGCAGGAGCCTGTTTGGGCTAACCGCAGCGTTCTAGATAGGCTACGTGAGAGGCATCTGCCAGTTGAAAAGTTGGCTGCTGAGGTATCTAAAATCGAAGGCTTAAAGGTGACCGCGGAGCAGTTGAGAAAGATTTTAGCTCAGAACCCCTGCAGTAGCGCGGTTTTGTTGGCGGCTGCAAAGATGGATGACGACTACAAGAAGAACTTGCTGCCAACAGACTACAAAGATTGGGAAACCATAACCAAATGCTTTGCTACACCAACCAACGGCTGCGAGCAACTGGCGGATTGTGAGGGGGTTGATTTGCCGCCTTTTGTCAAAGAGGCACTTGTAGCAATAGTAAAAAATAGTTTACCTGCTAATTGACGCGTGTGCTTTCTAGTTGTCAGCGGCTCTTAGGCGTCTCAAATTTTTGTTCTTTATATAAGGGAGGGGAGGAGGTAGCAGAGCACCAGGTGATTTCTATGTTAGCCTGTTCCTACATTGGATTGCTGGTTTAGAGCGTGTTTTATTGGAATTATTTTGCAGATGGCAGAGTTGCGGGTGATTCTGCATTCAAGATTTTTGGTGGGTAGGAAAATTAATTAACCTAGATTCGATTTTAACTGCGCATCCAATAGGAGAAAAGCTTTATGGCAATAAAAGTCGGAATCAACGGTTTTGGAAGAATAGGCAGACTCATCTACCGAGCTGCCATAGAAAAACAAGCCAACATCGATTTTGTAGCAGTTAACGATTTAGCTGACGCAAAAACCAACGCGATGCTCCTAAAATACGACTCCGTTCACGGTCGATTTCCAGGTACCGTAGAAGTGCAGGGCAATGATTTGGTCGTAAACGGAAAAGTGCTCAAGTGTGTTCAAGAAAAGGACCCTGGGAATCTACCGTGGAAGCAACTGGGCGTTTATTTGGCGGTTGAAAGCACTGGTTTGTTCACTAACCGTGAAGGCGCATCTAAACATTTAACTGCAGGCGCAAAAAAAGTCCTTATATCTGCGCCAGCCGAGAAACCCGATAAAACCATAGTTTTAGGCGTCAACGGAGACACCTACAACCCCGAAACCGACAACATACTCTCCAACGCCAGCTGCACCACCAACGCTTTAGCACCCATCAGCAAAGTTTTAGCCGACAACTTTGGCTTAGAAAAAGCGTTCATGACCACCTGTCACAGTTATACCAATGACCAAAAAGTCCTCGACTTGGTCCACAAAGACCTCAGACGTGCACGTGCTGCGGCCCTAAACATCATCCCAACCAGCACAGGCGCTGCCAAAGCCATCGGCGAAGTATTGCCCAACTGTAGTGGCAAAATGAACGGTATCTCACTGCGTGTACCCACACCCGATGTATCTATCGTGGACTTAACCTGCGTTTTAGGTAAAGAAGTCACCAAACAGGACATCAACGCCGCCATGAAGAGGGCCGCTGAAGGCGAACTCAAAGGCATTCTTCAGTACACAGAAGATCCCATCGTGTCAAGCGACGTTTTGCACAGCACCTACAGCAGCGTTTTCGATGCAGGTTTAACTATGGTGCTTGGCGAGAAAAGCAACTTTGTGAAGGTCTTCTCTTGGTATGATAACGAGTGGGGCTTTAGCAACCGCATGGTTGACTTCATAGAGTTAATCGGTAAAAAAGCAGGCTTATAGTCTGCAAGTAAGATTTAATTATTCTTTCTTTTCTTTTTCTTAGACAATTCGAGAGGATTTCCATGGCAAAATACAAAACCCTAAACGATTTTGACGTAAAAAACAAGACTGTTCTTGTCCGTGTAGACTTCAACTCTGAAATTGACCCCCAAACCAAAAAAGTCACAAGCGATGTACGTATCCGCGCCCATGCCGAATCAACACTTAAAGAACTCGCCGAGAAAGGCGCCAAAACCGTCGTCATCGCTCACCAAGGCCGTAAAGGTGACCCCGACTACACCACACTTAAAACCCACACTGAAATCCTCCAAACTATCCTCAAATGCCCAATAAAATACGTCGACGATCTCTTTGGCGAAAAAGCCCAAGCCGCAATAAAAAACCTCCAAGCTGGAGAAATCTTGGTGCTGGAAAACGTACGGAGCTGGGACGGGGAAACCAAAAGCGGCTCCCCCGAGCAGCAAGCCAAAACTGAGTTGGTGCAGAAACTGGCGCCGTTGGCAGACCTCTTTGTTAGCGACGCTTTCTCTGCCGCTCACCGTGGTCACGTGTCAATGGTTGGCTTCACCGCAGTTTTGCCCTCCGCCGCTGGCCGCATAATGGAACGCGAATTATCCTCGCTTAGTAAGGCGCTTGAGAAACCTGAGCACCCATGTGTCTACGTTATGGGTGGCGCAAAAGCCGACGATAGCCTAGAAATCAGCAAGTACGTTTTAGGGAACGGCATAGCTGACTACGTTTTGGTTGGCGGCGTAACTTCGCAGTTGTTTTTGGCGGCTAAAGGCGTTAACTTGGGAAAGCCGACGATGGAGTTTTTGGCAAAGAAAGAATTAACACAGTTTCTACCAGGCATAAAAGCCTTGATTGAACAATTCGGGGACAAAATCCAAGTTCCAGTTGACGTTGCTTTAAATGTTTATGGCGACCGCCTAGAAATCCCCGTTGACCAACTACCCACCGAATACACGATTCTGGATTTAGGCTCCAAAACCGTCCAAAACTACGCCGCACTCATTAAATCCGCCAAATCCATCGTGGTCAGCGGACCCATGGGCGTATATGAAAACCCCCAATTTAATTGGGGCACCAAAGGCGTCCTAACCGCTATAGCTGAAAGCAGCGCATTCAGTTTAGCAGGCGGCGGAAACACTATCGCAGCCATCCAAGAATACGGCTTAACCCCCAAAATTGGCTACATCAGTACCGCAGGCGGCGCACTCATCGAGTTTTTGATGGGTAAAAAACTGCCCGGCGTTGTGGCACTGGAGACGGCTGTTCAATCTAAACAAATCTAATTTTTTCTTTATTTTTCGAAGAAAAAAAGTGTTTTCCAAAAAGCTGTTTGGCTTTCTGGTTTAGTATTGCTGTGTTCCGCAGTTGGGGCAGAATCTTACGTTGTTTTGCATTTGGGTGCCGCAGTTAGGGCAGATACGCATTGATGGTGGCGGTTGGTATGCTTGTTGTGGGGGTGGCTGCTGATAGTATGGTTGTTGACTGTATTGTGGGGCTCCTGCAGGGATAGGTTTGTAGATGATTGCGAGTATGCCGCCGATTAAGCCTAAGATGCCGCCGACGCCGATGATAGAGAAGACCAAGATGAGTGCGCCCCATTTGGTGTGTTCCATTGGGTTTGCTTTGAGTTTGCGTGCGAAGGTGATTATCAGTATGGAGGTTATGAGGGACCATAAGCCTAACCCGAAGTATACTGTCCATGTCCAGCCGAGACCTAAATCGTATCCGTAGTAGCCGCCGTAGTAGTCGATGTATTCGCCAAGTGTGATGTAAGCTAATGCGCCTAAACCTAGAAATGCTAGCCCAACTAGTAAGCCGATAACTGCGCCAATGATGGATAGCCAGTATGCTGCGGTCGGTGGATTTTGTACTTGATTTACCATTTTCTGTTTCTCCTTTATGCAAACTGATGCTGACTGTTTCTTGCTTTGGGGGTATAAAAAACTTGTTAGCGCTTGTCTGGTTGCCTACTGTTTTCTTTTCTGTTTGGCTTTTTTCTTAATCCAAACCCAGCTTGCAACAAGCAAAATCGAGAAACCCACCACTGCTACTATGATAGTTGTGATGATAACTGAACTAACGGAGTATTCGCCAAAGTTTCGCTCCGCAACAGCAGTCGCCGAATCCCCCGCTGAATCGAACGCAACAACCTTAAACGTGTGTAGACCTACGGTGTAGTTGTTTGTGTTAAAGTTCCAGCTAAACGGAGATACAGTGTCGTTGAGCTGTAATACGTCATCTAAGTAAAACTCTACCCTGACAACATCTGTGGAGACGTTAGTGTTTATGATCCATTCTCCACCTATGTCGTTTCCCATGCCGTAACCGTTATTTTTATACCAACTTAAATTCAGAGAAGGCGCGGCAACCGAAGATGCCAATCCAGAGAAAAAAATGACTAAACAGAAAGCAGTGAAACAAATGATTTTTCCTTTATAGTGTACCATTGAGTGGTTCCTCGAGTAAACACACTCGCTTCATGTTTATAGATACAGCGGTAACAAGCCGACTATTTTCTAAGGACCAGACCAAACGCGGACATCAGTTTAATCTTCAACGCTGAAATTAAAGGCAGAAGAGTATGGGCTTTTCTGTTGTGTCTGGACAATTCTTAAATTATTAAACTGCATCACAGACAAGACAGGTGTTTAAACTTGGCACAACCAACTTTCAAAACAGTTTTTGTTTTCCTAGACACAGACAAATATTGCAGCCCATTTGACTTACTCGTCGCTATAGATGCATTCCCAGACTCCATGATATTCAAATACGAAAACGTCACAGGCGAAGACGCCCCCAAAATCGTCTACGACCTCCTCTTCCCGCGCGGACCCGCAGGCGCAGCACACACCAAAGTCTTCATCAACGGCAGCAACTTCGAGGAAGTTGAAAAAGTCGTCGCGGCAACCCAGAAAGCCATGAGCACCGCTCCATGGGGAAACAGCATCATCGTTGACCCCAGAGGTGGATACAGCACCGCAGCTGCAGCAGTCGCCAAAACTTTTGGCGCATCCATGGAGAGAGGTCTCGGAAGCTTAGAAGGCAAAAAAGTCACCGTTTTAGCTGGCACAGGTCCAGTTGGCCAAACCGCAGCCCGTATCTATGCTGCAGAAAAAGCCGACGTAACCATCAGCAGTCGCAGCCTTGCAAAAGGTCAAGCTGTAGCGGATAAAATAAACGCTGAATGCGGTGCCAAACGCGTCAAAGTCGTTGAAGTTTCTAAGCCTGAGCAGACAGTTGCAGCCATTAAAGATGCCGAGATTATCCTTGCCGCTGGTGCAGGCGGAGTCCAGTTGCTTACCGCAGCCGACTTAGCCGCAGCATCTAAATGTAAAATCGTCGCGGACATAAACGCGATTAAACCCCTCGGTGTAGAAGGACTTGGTCCGAACGATGACAAAGAAATGAAACCTGGCGTTTGGGGCATCGGTGCATTAGCCATAGGTAAACTGAAAATCAAAACTGAAGTGGAAATGATTAAACGCGCCACAGCTGAACCACAAGGACTCTTTGACTACTCGATCGCGTACAGTATCGCTAAAGATCAAATGTTAAAGAAGCTTGCCAAAGCATCTGCAAAGTAGTGCAGCTTTCTTTTCCTTTTTATCTTTTTTCAGCATTTGTTGTTTTTTTTGGTTTTTTCAAGAAACTTAAATAAATAGCCTTGAATAACAAGAACGCCAAATGGTTTCCCTGACTGAAATAATCCAGCAGTTACTGCATACAAGTCAAATCGACAGCGAAATCTTAGCGTCGCTTGTGATTTTTGCAGTCGTAGCACTTGTAGGCTGGGCGGTTTATGGGATATTTAGTAAGCATCTCATTCGGTTGACAGAGAAAACCGAAACTAAACTCGACGATGTCATACTTTCCTCGATAAAAACAGTCATAGTCATAAGCATTATGATCTTGGGGATTGAATATGCGCTTTCCCCGCTCTCCGTCTTAGAACCATACAATGACGTCTTGACGGGAGTTTTCATGGTTCTACAAATTTTTCTAGGCGCCTACGCCGCCACTAGAGTGTCAAGTATACTCATAGATTGGTACACTGAAAAGAAAGATGCTGACGGAAAAAACAGTCACCACCTCATGTTTATACTCAAAAAAGTAATTCAGCTAGTCGTCTACATCTTCGCTTTTCTAATAATCCTCTACGTCTTCAAAGTTGACCTCACCGGTGTAGTGGTTGGTTTAGGTGTCGGAGGTATCGCCATTGCTTTTGCCTTGCAGAGCACATTAAGCGACTTCTTTAGCGCCTTCTCCATATACTTTGATCGTCCATTCGAAATTGATGACTTCATAGTTGTAGGCGAGTACAGTGGTTTCGTCAAGAGTATCGGGGTAAAATCAACCCGCATCAAGCTTTTGCAGGGCGAAGAACTCATCATCTCGAACAAAGAACTTACTTCCACTAGCGTGCGTAATTTTAGAAAACTCGAAAAGAGACGCATCTCCTTCACTATAGGCGTCACCTATGACACCTCACTGGAGAAACTCAAAAAGATCCCAACCATAATAACCGACATCATAAAAAGCATAGACACCGCACAATTCGATCGCGTCCACTTCACCGAATACGGCGATTACAGCTTAAAATTCGTAACCGTTTACTACGTGAATTCGCCAGTTTATACAGTTTACTTAGATACTCAGCAGAAGATCAATTATGCCATAAAAGAAGCCTTTGAACGTGAAGGCATACAGATAGCGTTCCCAACCAGCACAGTCTACGTTAAAAATTAAACACTAACCAAGAGGTCAGCGTGTAACTAAGACGGGGCACGGCGCGTTCTTGATTACCCCCTGACTTGTACTACCCACAACAAGACCCGCAAGCTTACTCAGGCCTCTTGCGCCCATGACGATTAGGCTAAAATTGCCCTGCTTAGCCGTCTTCACTATCTGCTCAACTGGGTCTCCTTCAACTAGAAGTGTCTCGGTTTTAACTCCTTCTTCTTCAGCTAACTTCATTCGATTAGAAAGAACTTGTTTGCCTTCTTGTTGGAGCATAGCGTAGAAGTGCTGCTTAGAAGACATCACAACTGATGAACCAGTGGGTGTTACGTGAATAAGGGTGATTGAGCCGCCAGTGAGTTTCGCTAAATTGATTGCTTCGCATAGGGCGCGAAAGGAGTAGTCTGAACCGTCGATTGGCACCAAGATTTTTTCATACATAACAAGATAACCTATCAAAATACCGTTTTTGGTTAATTTATAATTTCTTGTCTGGAAACAATTTGGACAACCTTTAAGAGTTTATAATCCTATTCAACCGAGAAAAAACTAAAACTCCTCAGAGGCATCCAAGATGGCCGATCTCTTCAGCTTTGACTTCCTCATTAACCTCGCAATCATCGCCGTATCATTAGTATTCCTCAACCTTGCAAGCGACGTAGTAATCAAATATGCAACAAAGGTAGCTGCCATCAGCAAACTGGGCAAAACATCAATCGGCTTTACTCTGATCTCGCTTTCAACTACCCTGCCAGAATTAACTGTTGCTCTTAGTGCTTCATTATCTGGTGGAGCGGCGATATCTATTGGCAACGCTATAGGTTCAAACATCTTCAACATCTCCGCTATACTTGGCATAGGTGCAGTAATTTTGGGGCTGAAGATTTACATCTCAAAAAGAAACATAGGAAGACCAATCGGATGCAACAATATAATTCCCAAGTTCGTAACCTCCGAATTGAGCAACATAGAATTCGGGTTATTCGTAGCTTCAATCGTGCCCTTGTCACTGATGTATGTGTCTACTGAAGCTTCGTGGATTGTCGGTTTAATTCTTTTGATTATATTCGGAACGTACCTCTACAGATTATCAAAAGTACGAATAACCACTGCAGAAGCAGATGTAGAAGTCACCATTGAAGAAAAAGGAAAACTCAAACAATACGTCCTATTAACTGTGCTTGGTGCTTTAGGTGTCGTTATCAGCGCGAATTATATGGTTCAAGCTGCAATCTCCTTAGCAACCTCTGCAGGGGTTTCTCAGCAGGTAATTGGCGCTACAATCGTCGCGTTAGGCACCAGCATACCAGAATTAACCATAGGCGTAAAATCTATTCTAAGAGGACACCCCAACCTTGCATTAGGTAACATCATCGGAGCAGCTTTCTTCAACACAACACTGATTTTGGGAGTTACACTGTTTGTTCCTGTACTCGTCGGCTCACCCTTGACCTCACTAAACATGGGGGTTTACCAAAACCTAATCATCTTCTCAATCATAATCAACACGTTCTTCTGGTACTTCTTATCCAGAAAGACCATAACATGGAAAGAAGGCCTCGTGTTCCTCACAATCTACGCGTTATTCTTGATAACTACGTTGGGCATCGGAATTTAACAAAAAACACACCATTCCGCCTTTCTTCGTTTCTTAACTTTAAAAAAGGTGCTTACGGTAAGAAAGGGGGATTAAAGAACGGAAGCCATACGTTTACAAGCTTCCGCAATCTGTTCCTTCGGTTGCGTGAAAGTCATTCGCACATAGCCCTCGCCGTATTTGCCGAAGCCAACACCAGGGGTTACCACTATGCCTGCATCGAGCAGTTTAGATGCGAACTTCATGGAGTCGCCTTTGCAGTTAAACCAGACATAGAAGGTTGCTTTGGGCTTCTGGCACGGGTAACCGAGCTTGTTTAGGGCGTCAACAAGCAGGTCACGGCGTTCCTGCATAATCTGGTTGTTTTTCTTGAGGAACTCTGGGGGGTCGCGGCTAGTATAGCTGCCTAAAGCTTTCACAGCTACCTTCTGCGTGTACACAGGTGGACCTGAGTCGATTTGGGATTTCACTTTAGCTAAACCTGCAACAAGGTCTTTGTTGCCGGCTGCAAATGCGATGCGGTCACCAGTCATGTTAAACGTCTTCGACAACGAATGGAATTCTATCGCCACATCCATTGCCCCGGGGATTTCAAGAATGCTTGGTGCTCGGTATCCGTCGTAGGTTACTTCTGAGTAGGCGTTGTCGTAGCAGAGGATAATGTTGTTGTCTTTAGCGAAATCAACCGCCTTCTTCAAGCATCTCGCGTCCACGGTGGCAGCGGTGGGGTTGTTGGGGAAGTTGAGGAACATCATTTTTACCCGTCTGGCGTCAACTGATGTGAGGTCTGGGCAGAAACCGTTTTCCTCCAGAAGCGGCATCGAAGTAGGTATGCCATCACAGAGTATGGTACTGCCGTTTGCGTAAACTGGGTAAGCGGGATCGGGGCAGAGGACGTGGTCACCTGGGTTGATGTAGGCGCGAGCGATGTTTGCTAAGCCCTCTTTGGAACCCATCATGGCAACGACTTGGTCGGAGGCTAAATCTACGCCGAAACGGGTCTTATACCACTGTACTACGGCAGCGCGGAAGTCGGGTTCACCTTGACTAAAGGAGTAGTTATGATTTTTTGGGTTCGCTGACTCAGCTGCCAACGCATCTATGACGAATTGAGGAGGCGGCAGGTCAGGGTCACCGATACTAAGCGAGATGAGGTCCACGCCTTGGGCTTTCTTTTCCTTTTGAATTTTCTCTATCTCGGCAAAGAGATATGGCGGTAGTCGCTTGATTCTTTCTGCGTATTCAAACATAGAGTAGTGGCTCCTTGAATAGTGTACCTTCAAAAACCTTTTCAGCGGGTCCAGTCATGAAGATGGTTTTCCCAACTTCAACTTGCAGGTCTCCGCCGAGCAGATGCACTGTAACTTTGTCTTTGACTTTGCCAAGCCTGTGAGCTACTGCAACCGCTGCGCACGTACCAGTTCCGCAAGCAAGGGTTTCTCCACATCCCCGTTCCCAAACTCGCACGCTGAGTTCACCTGAACCGAGGACCTGCACGAAACCGACGTTAGTTTTGTTAGGGAACGCCTTGTGATTCTCAATAAGCTTTCCAATCGAGTACACTGGGAAAGCATCTACGTCTCCAACGAAGGTCACGCAGTGCGGGTTACCCATAGAGACGCAACTGACCCTGTAGGTTTCTCCGACGACATCTAACTTTTCGTTTATGCATTCGCCTTCGCCAATCATAGGAAGCGAAGAGCGCTGCCAGTTAGGGGCACCCATATCAACCTTAACAGACGCCACCTCGTCGCCTTCCAGAGTTAACCAAACGTGTTTTATGCCTGAGAGGGTTTCTACTGTGAACTCAGTTTTCTTTACGATGTTTTTTTCGTAACAGTATTTGGTGAAGCATCGGATACCGTTACCGCACATCTCGGCTTCACTGCCGTCGGCGTTGAATATACGCATCTTGGCGTCGGCAACGTTTGACTTGTAAACAAGCAAAAGTCCGTCTGCGCCGATGGAGAAGCGCCGCTCACAAAGCAGCTCAGCCCACCTTGAAGCGTGTGCGTCACTGATTTTTTGGTCTCGGTTGTCGATTACGACGTAGTCGTTTCCTAATCCATGCATCTTCCAGAAAGGCATCTTCATCAAGAATCACTTTGCATTTTTTGATTTGTTAACAGATCCTTTAGCTGTTCCCGTTCTCTCGCCACTACAGCTTTACCGCCCCGTATCAAGACTTCGGCGGCTCTTGGACGCGAATTATACTGTGAACTCATGCTGAATCCGTACGCGCCAGCGTTGAGCACTGCAAGCAGGTCGCCTTCTGCAATTTCGGGCAATTTGCGGTCTTTTGCCAACAGGTCACCTGACTCACAGACTGGCCCCGCTACGTCGTAGGTTTCCTTGTCTGCTGCTGTTAGTTTGTTGGCGACCAAAATTGGATGATAGCTACCATACATTGTGGGTCGAACGAGGGTGTTGAAGCCTGCGTCTACACCGACGAATTTGCGGCTGGGCGTCACTTTAACCGTGTTAACGGTGGTCAGAAGGATGCTTGCGTCGCATACGAGGTATCTGCCGGGTTCAACAAAAAGGAACGGTTTACCGAGTCCATAGTCTTTGACTTTATTCTTAAAGAGGTTAACGACCTTGTTTGAGAACTCTGTTAAGTCAAGCTCCTTATCTTCAGGCTTATACGGTACACCGAATCCACCGCCTATGTCGATAAACTCAAAGTCTATCCCCACTTCCTTATGAACACGCTTCGCAATACTTAGCAGCTTCTCAACCGCAGAAACATAGGGTTCAGCGTCCAAGATACCTGAACCGATGTGCATATGGATACCGAAACGTTCCACTCGTGCACGTTGGGCAATGGCGTATGCTTGGATGACTTCTTCTTCCCAGAGTCCAAACTTGGATTCAGCGCCTGCGGTTATGCAGTGACTGTGGTGACCTGCGCCGACTTCGGGGTTCACGCGGACGGAGAGGATTTGGGGTACGGCGATCTTGAGGAGTCGATCCATTTCCGATTGTGAATCGATGTTGATTGTTATGTTAGCGTCTGCAAGCATCTTTAACTCGTCATTTCTAACACTGGTACCAGTGAACATGATGCGGTCAGGAGTGAAACCTGCGCTTAAGGCCAAAAAAACCTCGCCGGGGCTCACGGTGTCCAAATAGGCGCCCTGTGCCTGTAGAATCCGCAGCACATTGAGGTTTGTGTTGGCTTTGGCGGCGTAGTAGATGCGCACATACTTGTAGTTGTTGACTAAGGCACCGTAGAGACGGTTGTAGTTGTCTTGTATGCGCTTCTCGCTTATCACGTACAGTGGGGTATCGTAGGTTTTTGCCAATTCAGTGGTGGAGACGCCGTCGAAGTAGAGGGTTCCTTTTCGGTCTTCAAGGGGCTCACGCAGTTTTCTCTTAACCATAGCATCACACCAAAAAAAGCAGGGTGGCTGTTTATGCCAATCCTTTAGCTACGTAGAGTTCAGCGCTAAGGATGCCGCCGCCTGCTGCGCCACGAACCGTGTTGTGACTTAGGCACATGTACTTTATAGTCATAATTGGATCCTTACGTAACCTGCCAACGACTACGCTTTGTCCTCGTCCTGCGTCGCGGTCGTATCTGGGTTGTGGGCGGTTCTTTTCGTGCCGAACGATGATGGGTTGTGCTGGAGCAGAGGGCAACTTGAGTTTTTGGGGTTCGCCCTTGAACTTGGTGAAAGCCGCTTCCACTTCCTCAATCGATGGTTCTTTGTCGAGTTTGACGAATACAGATTCGAGATGGCCGTCTTTGACGTTTACGCGGTTGCAGCTTGCGCTGACTTGGAAATCTGCGTATTTGATTGTTTTGCCGTCGAATTTGCCGAGTATCTTTTGTGCTTCAGTCTCCATCTTGTCCTCTTCACCTGAAATGAAGGGAACCACGTTATCAATGATGTCCAGTGAAGCCACTCCGGGGTAACCAGCACCGCTGAGCGCCTGCATCGTGGTGACCATTACTTGCTTTATACCGAACTGCATGAGCGGAGCTAAGGTTATGGCTAACCCGATGGTGCTGCAGTTAGGGTCGGTTGTGATGAAGCCCTTCCAACCGCGCTGTTTCTGTTGGACTTTGATGAGTTCGATGTGGTCGGGGTTGATTTCTGGAATGATTAAGGGGACATCTTTATCCATGCGGTGTGCGCTTGCTTTGCTGAAAACGGGGTACAGTGCGCCGAATTCGTTTTCAGTTGGACCTGCCAAATCGCCTGGAAGTGAAGTGAAGACTAAGTCAAAGTCACCTGTGGCTTCACATGACTTGACATCTATGTTTGCGACTGGCATCTCCGCTATCTCTTTTGGCAGCTCTGTCTCCATAAGCCAAGTGGCTGCGTCCTTGTACTTTTTGCCTGCGCTTTTTTCTGATGCTGCAAGTACGGAAATCTCAAACCAGGGGTGCCCCTGTAAGAGTTGAATGTACCGTTGTCCAACGGCTCCTGTTGCGCCTAAAATGGCGACTTTACGCTTATTGGGCATATTGATTCTTCCTTTGAGCGACCATTTATTATGTAACTTAAATAAAAAAGGTAATGGTGAATTTTTCTTAAACTAACCCCAACACATCCGCCATGCTGTAAACTTTTGGCTCTGACTGCCTGCTAAGCCACTCTGCGGCGTAAACTGCACCTTGAGCAAATACGTTGCGAGTGAAAGCTGTGTGTTCAATGCGTAGCATCTCATTTGGACCTGCGACGATCAAGTCGTGGATCCCTGCGACGCCTCCTGCACGTAGAGCCGTAATTTCCATGTCTTGCGGTTGGCGTGGGCTGATGCCTTCGCGTCCAGAGACGGTTTTGGTGTATCCGCGGACGTTTGAGATGATTTCGCCGAGTTTTTTTGCTGTGCCGCTTGGTGCGTCCTTTTTGCCTGTGTGGTGGATTTCGTTTATGCTGAAATCGTAGCCCTGAGGAAACGCTCTAAGCTGTTCTGCCAACTTGAAGAGTATGTTTACGCCTACACTGTAGTTTGGGGAGAACACGGCGGGAACTTTGCCTGCCATGGCTGCGGTGACTTGGCGGTTCTGTTCAGGAGTGAAGCCTGTGGTTCCGAGGACTATGCGTTTGCCCAAGTCTGCAGCGAGGGGGATGTTGACTAAGTCGGCAGCGGGAACGGTGAAGCTTATGAACACATCCGCGTTCTGCAGCGCTTCAGATAGGTCTCTGGTAATTACTGTATCGGAGGCAAGACCTAGTTCACGTAAAGATTTGCCTACTGCGGAGGAGGTCGGTGCTTCGGTTGCACCTACTATCTGATGACCTTTAGATAGGGCTTCAGCAATGATTGCATGGCCCATTCTGCCTGCTGCACCAGCAACACAGAGCTTAAGCATAGTATAGTCCCTCAATGTACTTCTCGTTGTAGAGGCGGTCTTTTAGGTCTACGCCGAAGTGGTCCGCGACTGGCTGCAGAACCTGCGGGTTGGCTTCGTAAACTTTGCGTGCACTGGCCAAGACGACCTCGATGCCGTTGCGGGTCATTTTTCCCAGGGGCTGCCTGCAGGGTCCAGCGGGCATACCCAAAATGTTCATGAGCGTCTTGATTGCGAGGGGGTTGCGAGCTTTACACGCGACGGGCCCGTATCGGCTTTGCTCGGTGGTTTTCACGGTAACGATGTTAAAGAGAGGTTGAAGGGCTTGAGCGATGACGCTTGCAGCCTCCTCGTTTCCATCCAAAACGTAGTGCACCATATCTGCCAATGCGCTGGGTGCAACGTTGGATATGACGGAGATGACGCCGCTTGCCCTGATGTCGGGCGCAATCATCATCGTGTAGGTTTTATCATCGTCTCCGCTGAGTATGTCAAAGTCTTCTCCGCAAAGCTGCCTCGTTAACTCCATGTTCTTGAGGTCGCCTGTGGCTTCCTTGACACAACGCACGTTGGGGAACTCGGCATGCAATGTGGCGATGTCTTGCGGGAGGAGTTGTGTGCCTGTTCTGCCGGGGATGATGTATGGGATGATTTGGACTTCAGGAAAACGGCGTGCAATGGGCTCGATGTATTCCTTGCGGATTTCAAGCGAGCTGGGCCCGTTGTAGTAGGGGTCAACGAGTAGTACCGTTTTTACTCCTGCTTCGTATGCGTGTTCGGTGCCGTCGAGGGTTTCTTGGGTGCTGTTGCTACCCGTTCCTGCGATGGTGAGGCATCGGTTGCCTGCGTATTCGTGGGTTTTTTCTATGACTTTGCTGTGTTCGTTCCAGTCTAGGGTGGGGCTTTCGCCTGTTGTGCCGACGGCGAGGATGCCTTTGGCCCCGTTTTTTATTTGGAATTCTACTAATTGTTGTAATCCTTCGTAATCGATTTCGCGATTACGGTTCATGGGTGTTATTAGTGCTGTGTAACAGCCGCTGAATGTTGTCAATTTTGGTTCCTCTTTGCAGGGTAGAGTGATATTTACCTATATATTTAAGCGTTACGTTTTACGAATTATTTTTACGGAAAACGAAAAAAATAGCGTTAATAAATGTTAAATACATACTATAGACATTATTAAACGTACACAGACTTTAAGGTTCAACCGTATAAGCCGTAAAAACCCCATCATAATCCCCATAAATCCCCCGCAAATAACCCAACGCATCCTCCAAACACACTGCAGAAGGAATAACCTGCCTAAAATTATCCGACCGAATCACATCACAAAGCCTACCACACTGCACGTTTACAACACGCAATCTTAGCCTATATGGACCACAGATAAACTGAATAATGCCCCCTTTCTGCGGGTTGCCTTTTCTGACATCGATGGTTTTTTTGCCCTGCTTAAGCCATAGAAAAACTTCTTTTTTCGCAAGAAACGTCGGCAAACCGCTACCTCAACCCTTGTTGAAGCAACAAAAAGATAAGCATTCAGTCAAAAACCAAACAAATAAAATAGGAAAAGAAAAATACGGTTACTCTCTGCTTGAGAGCACCAAAATGTAGTCTGCTGTATCAGCACACATGTCTGCAGCTTGCTCGATAAACTCGATTAAGTCATCAAAAATCACCAAAGCACCGCAGTTCATAGTTGTGCCATACTTGACGAACAACCCTTTAGATTTAAGGTATTCCTCATCGATCGCGTGTTCGATTTCGCCGACTTTCTTTGCCTCACGAATAGCTTCGTTTGGTGCAGAGGAAATTTTCTCTATACTGCCACGCAGAGTTTGAGCTGTCTCGACAAGTTTTCCAGTCATGAAGACGGTTTTTTGGGCTAGTTCAACTGGAATTTCTGCTTCAAGAAGCATCTCGAGGCATCTTGCTGCATCTTTGGTGTGATCTGCTAATGTGTCCAAGCGTTTAACGAGGTGCAAGAGGTCTTCGCGGTAGTCTGCAACCAATGCTGCACCCTTGGAGAGCTCCATGAATACGTCGGTGCGTAGTGCATCGACTTCCTCTTCGGCTTTGTAGAGGTTTTCGATGTATTTTTTTGCTTCTTTGGGGTTTTTTTCCGAGAAGCTTTTTGTGGCTTTCTGTAGCCATGTTACTGTGTCAAATGCTTTTGTTATCTGGTCATGGGCTAATTCTAAGCCTCTGGTTTTGCGTCTCTGCTCAAACCAATCGTAACTTTTCTTTTCCACCAACACCAACTCCGGTTGTTAATCACTATTTGGGCTTGTAGATATAACCCTTATCTATTTATAATTCCGAAAGGCTTTCGCAACGTTACATTACTGAAGCGTCGATTGCTAGAAGCCAATCGATGAACTCATATTTTTTTGTTTTCACTTGGTTTTTTGATCTAAGTTTTGGTTTCACGTTTCCCCCTCACTTTGCACGCTACACGTGGATAAAGTACCATGCTGCCTCGGCTTTTGCGCACCGCTTTTTAGGCTTTCTTTTTTACATGATACCACACCAACCCTATATTGAGATGCTGCACTATTTAGAGTAACCAACATAATCTATAGAGAACTAACAAAACTATATTGACACTTTAGAGTCCAAAACTGCTTTAGCTAAAGCCACCTTATCTTCAAGCGACTTCATCACGGTGTTAGCCACAGTTACCTTCAAACCAAGCTTCTCAACACGCACCTTCAACTCAGCGTCTTGTGAATCAATCACCAAAGCATCCAAAAAATCACAATAAAGCCCAGCTACACCAACCGCTGAAACTTCCAAACCCAAACCACGCAACATCTTATCAGCTGGACCCTTAATCGCTGCACCAGCAACAATCGGACTAACCCCAACCATATATGCAGAGGTTTTCTTCAAAGCTTCTCTAACACCTTGAACTGACAGGATTGTGCCGATGCTAACCAGTGGATTGCTTGGGCAAACCACAACCAAATCCGCCTCATCAATCGCCTCCAAAACCCCCATTGCTGGTTTTGCGGTTGCTTGGCCGACAAATTCTACCCCTAAAACCTCGTCTTTGCATTGTCGCTTCACAAAGTATTCCTCGAAATGCACTGAACCATTAGGTGTGACTATTCGGGTTTCGAATCGGTCATTGCTCATCGGCAAAATTTTTGTTTTGACTCCTAAGTGTTGGCGGATTTCTTCAGTGACCTGCAGCAGGGTTGCGCCTTGCTGTAAGCGTTGGGTACGGTAGATGTGGGTTGCCAAGTCTTGGTCGCCAAGGTTAAACCATGTGTCTTCGCCTAAGGCTTTAAGTTGGCTAAGACAGTGAAAAGTGTCTCCTCGAATTCCCCAACCTTTAGCTTCATCCACGATGCCTGCTAAAGTGTAGGTGACGATGTCTATGTCAGGCGAAATGTGCAACCCAAAAAGTTCTATGTCGTCGCCTGTGTTAACGATAACTGTAAGGTCTTTCTGTGGAATTAACTGTGTGAGACCTGTTAAGAATCTGGCTGCGCCAACTCCACCTGCTAGTGCAGTAACCTTCAGAGTAAAC
Organism: Candidatus Bathyarchaeota archaeon; assembly: GCA_026014685.1. Taxonomy (NCBI): domain Archaea; kingdom Thermoproteati; phylum Candidatus Bathyarchaeota; species Candidatus Bathyarchaeota archaeon. The sequence goes on along the minus strand of JAOZHW010000007.1, from coordinate 322,416 downwards.
CCTCTCCGAACTGAGTCATAGAGAACCAAACGTAATCTGGATTGATGAAGTTAAAAACTTTACATTAAAAGAAAAGAATAGAAAAATTGTTTTATGCCGCGGGAGCTTCAGCTTCTTCTTCGCTTTCTTCCTCAGCGGCGGGCAGTGGTGCAGCTTTTGGTAGATCGGTTGGGGCTGCGATTAGTTTGGATTTGCGAATACCGACGTGACGTAGTGGCGCGACGAGTTTAGCTTGGTTGTAGATGTCTGAAGCGATTTTGCCAAGAACCATTTCCTGAACGAATTGGTCCATGGTAAGTGCTGCGGCTTTGTCTTTGATGGTTTTCTCCATCATTTCGCGGATGATTTTTTCCTGTGAAGTCTTTATACGTGAAAGTGTGAGTGCTGAGACGGAGATGCGGAGTTTGAAGCCGTCTTTGGTGACGAGGTTGAATAACCCGTCTACTTTGGTTGTTCTTCGCCTGACCAAGCTTCTTAGGTAGTCACGTGAATATTCGTGGCCTTTGAAGAGGGTTCGGGCGGTTTTACCTTCTACCGCGTTAATTTGGAAGAACATTTTTAGGTAGTGATGTGAAAAGTCGCCTGTTATGTCATAGAGAGTTGCTTCTACGACTCTGCCGATGAGCATTTGTTCTTCTTGAGCTGGAATGCTTCCTAACTCTATGTTGCCGAAGAACGATGGCGCAACTACCATGTACCATGTTTTACTGCGCCACTTATCACGTATGTGCTTTGCTGATTTTGCGGACAAACTTATTTCTCCGAGACGACCCACAACATTCTCAAGGATATATTAAAACTTTTAGCGTTTTTTGGTTATTTTTTCTCTGTTCCCCATGTACTTTCTTAGCACTTCAGGTATGTTTATGGTGCCATCTTCGTTTTGGTTGTTTTCCAACAGAGCAACTATGGTTCTACCTGTCGCTATAGCAGTAGAGTTAAGGGTATGAACTGGACCAAGCGGAGGAGCGCCTTCTTTTAGGCGGTAACGGACACCTAACCGTCTTGCTTGGTAATCGGTGCAGTTGCTACATGAGACAACTTCGCGGTAATCGCCCTGCGCAGGCATCCATGCTTCGATGTCATACTTTTTGGCGGCTACTGTGCCGATGTCGCCTGTACAGACGTTTACAACGCGGTAAGGCAACCCAAGCTTTTGCAACAACACCTCGGCGTTCTCAAGCAACTCTTCGTGTAGTTTGGCTGAGTCTTCGGGTTTGCAGAATATGAACTGTTCGATCTTGTTAAATTGGTGAGTGCGGAAGATACCACGTGTGTCTTTACCGTGTGCACCGGCTTCTTTGCGGAAACATGTGCTGATTCCTGCAAGTTTGATTGGCATGTCGTCTTGTTTTAGGACTTCGTTCCAGTACATAGCAGCCAGCGGGTGCTCGCTGGTGGCGATCATGTAGAGGTCTTCACCTTGAATTTTGTAAAGTACATCTTCAAAATCGCCTAACGCAGTTACTCCCTCGTAAGCGTCACGTTTCATCATGTAAGGCGGAACAACAGGCGTGTAACCCCTCTTTTGCAGTTCATCAAGCGCAAAATGCATCAGAGCCATGTCTAGCATGGCTACGTCGTTTTTGAGGTAGAAGAATCGTGCAGCGCTGACTTTGCCTGCGCGTTCCATATCAACTTGGTCCAATGCCAAAGCGAGGTCGATGTGGTTTTTTATTTGGAAATTGAATTTTGGCGGTGTGCCCCATGTTTTGACGGTTACGTTTTCAGTGGAGTCTTTTCCAACTGGTACAGTGGCGTCTAAGAGGTTAGGTAACCGCAAAAGGTAGTCTTTGATTTTTATTTCCTGCTCAACCACCTGCTTCTCTGCAGCGGTAACTTGCTGGTCAACTTGTTGAGCTTTAGCGAATGCAGCGTCAGCGTTTTGGCAGGCTTTTTTGAGTTTAGCAATTTCCATGGTGACTTGTTTTCGTTCATGGCGCAGGTCGTTTAGTTTTGTGTTGTTAGCTCGCCATTCCTTATCAAGTGCAATGAGCTCGTCTAGCATCTGGAGGCATTCGGGGTTGTTGCGTTTTGCTAGGTTTTCTCTAACGAGGGCGGGGTTTTCGCGGATGAGTTTGATGTCTAACATTCGGGGTCACTTGGATGATTGTCTAACTAAGGTAATGTGGTATTTAACTTTACATACAGAGCATTTAGAGGTATACGCTATGGTGTGGCAAAACCTACTACTAGCCTTTCACACCTCAGCTTGGAGTCTACAAAAAAGCCCCGAGTAAACAAGCAACAAAAATTTTTACAGAAAGGAAAAGAAAGAGAAAGGGTTATTTGCGTTTTAGTGCTGCTGCGAGTGACAACGCCGCTGCAACTAGTAGTACCAAGATGATGGAGTAGAGCCAGTTTATGCCCCACAGGAACCATGCTCCACCCACAGCAATCGCAATTAGCCCAAGCGCCATGGTGCTGAATCCGCTACGTTCGTACCTAATGGGATTTCCCATTCGGATTGCGGCCAACGCCAGCATCCATAGTCCCGAAAGCAACAGAACTACCGGCGCAATCAGCGTCCACTCAATCAACCCCACAGCGTAGAGCCCTATAGCCACTACGATTGTGAGGAGGAAGATGCCGAGGGTGAGCAGTTGGCGGTTGCTTTCGCTCATGGAGGGGTTCTCCTAGCTGAATTTGTGTCCGCATTCAGGGCAGAATTTGCTGTTGGCTGGGATGGATTTGCCGCAGTTGGGGCAGGTTATGGCTTGTTGGCTGGGGGGTGCAAGGGGTGTTCCGCAGTTGGGGCAGAATTTGCTGGTTGCGGGAACTTTTTCGCTGCATTTGGGGCAGATGACCAAGGCTGCTGCGGGGGCTGCTTGGGGTGCGCCTTGCTGGTTCATGATTTGCGGGATGAGTACCATGCCTGCACCGAGGGCGCCTGAACCGCCGCCTTGACCGAGACTTGCTGCTGCGGATTTGACGGTTTCCATGCGGAGGACGTCTCCGGCTGCGGTTTGGCCTGTTTTGAGCCAGAAGAGGCGTTCACGGTACTCGGGTGTGGTGTCGATGCCTTCGAAGCGGAGGTCGGTTAATTCGATGCCGACGCGTTTGAAGTAGTCGATTAAGGTGTTTTTGACGATGACGCTGGTTTCGTTTAGTCTCGTGAACACTGTGACTATGTCGTAGTGGCTGAGTTCGTCGATGATTTTCTCGTTTAGGAAGCCTCGTAGGAAGCTGTTGACGCTGTCGGTGGTGTAGGCTTTCTGTCCGCCGACGACTTCGTTAACGAATAGGCTGGCGTCGCCGATTTTGAACCAGAATTGCCCATACACTTGCAGAGGAGCTAACTCGGTGGTCTGTGCGCGTGTGCCCCATTTGCCTGCGAAGATTTTGGTGCTGATGAAGAGCACGGTGGCTTTGAAGGGTTTGTTGCCACCGAAGCCCGCTAAACGTGTGAGGAGGCTCGTTAGTATGGGTAGGTTTAGGGTGGTTAGGGTGTGGCGTCCGGGGCCGAACACGTCGTAGGCTTTTCCGTCTCGGAAGAACACAGCCATCTCGTATTCTTTAACGATGAGTTGGGCGCCCCATGTGATGTCTTCGATTGGGTAGCGCCAGACGATGTCTTCTGCGCCGACGTTTGACCATTCAATTACTTGTGGCATTATGCATTCACTCCCATGATTACTTCCTGTCGCTTATCAAAGGTGTCTTCGAGCAACTCGAACTTGTCAGTTACGCTTTGAACGCTGTCTTTGAGGTTTTTGTAGTCGCCGCTCATCAGTTGAGCTTTGAAGGCATCGATCTCAGCGGTTAAGGCGTTTACACTGTCGAGTAGTTGATTGTCAAAGGCTATCATGCGGTCAAGGTTTTCCTCTTTAACTTTAACCACGTCAAAGAAGCCTGCGTAACCGTAAGAGGCATGATTGATTTTCTGTGTGATGCGGTCCATTTTAGCGTTTAAGCGGTCCACATCTTCTAGTACGTCAAAGTAGCGTCTGTCCGCTATCTTTTGAGAGATGCTTTTGACGTTATCTTTGGCTTTGGAGAGTTTGAGGGTGAGGTGATTTCTGATTAATTTATCTGATTCGCGGCGCAGTTCCTTCTCTTTGTATCCACGGAAACCTGGAAGGGCAGCCGCAATTTTTTCCGAAAGCCTCATTTGGCTTTTCGCTTGGGCATAAACATCTTTATTTTCGCTCATTTCTCAATTCCTCCATTATTCGCATTCCGTTAATGGAAAAAGCTTACTTTTAAAGGTTGGCTAGAACTTAGCGTTAGGTATGTCGCCTTTGAGAACAATGCCCTTTGAGCCGTCGATTATCATCTGGTAGTTGTTGCCCTTGTATTCGTACTTGATGAACCACACTGGCGCATGCAAATACACCATCTGTTTCGCTTCAACTGTGGTTGTTGTTTCTATTATGCGGTCGACGTCTTGCTGGAGCAGAAACCTGTGGTGGCTGTCGATTTGTTGTTTGGCTGCTTCTAAGGCTTGATCCCGTTCGATTTCGCTGTTTAAAAGTTTAGCGAAACCTTCGATTTTGCGGAAATCATACGGCACTTTCCCCGCTAGGGGAACGTTGTATTCTTTGGTGGGGAATCCCGCGGCGCTCCGTGCCAAAACCAGCCAATTGTACTCTTTTTGTATTTGGCCTTCTTTGACGATGGGTGGTGCGATGCGTTCAAAAATGCCCTTGTATTTGGTTGACGCTTGTACCGAAACTACCCAAAACGGTAGGTAAACGAGGTTTTTTTCAAGAATTTTGGATTTCTTCGCTAAATCCCCTGGCTTCATGAACCCTGACCGCATCCAGTCCCGCACAAAATTTTCAATCTGGTCAGGTGAGTAATTGTTCAAAAGCAGTGAATGTTCAAAGTTGAAGGCTTTGCCTGTTTGAATGACTGTGGTAAAACCGCAGTAGCGACAAGACGCCACGATTTCGCCTGGCTTAAACTCCACTGGCGCACCGCAATGCGAACACTGGATGTTTTGAGCCACTGCCATCGTTTTACGCCTTTAGGAGGTTTTCTCTCTTTAGAATCTCTCTGGCCACTATGACGCCGCTTGCTGAGGCTTGGATGAGGCCACGTGTAACGCCTGCACCGTCGCCGATGGTGAACATGTTTTTGATCTTGGTTTCTAAGCTGGTGTTCAACTGTAGGTGGCTACTGTAGAATTTGACTTCGACACCGTAGAGCAGCGTTTCAGGGGAAGCGACACCTGGGGAAATCTTGTCCAAGGCTTGGAGCATCTCACGGATGTCGGCGAGGTAACGATAGGGCAAAACGAAGCTGAGGTCTCCTGGCGTGGCGTTTTTGAGTGTTGGGCTAAGGACGCTGTGGGCGAGGCGTTCAGGGGTTGAGCGTCTACCTCTTTCAAGGTCTCCAAGTCTCTGTACCATGACTCCGCCGCTGAGGAGGTTGGATAGGCGGGCGATGTATTTGCCGTACGCTATGGGTTCTTTGAAGGGTTCGGTGAATTGGGTGCTGACGAGTATGGCGAAGTTGGTGTTGGCGGTTCGGGTTTCTGCGTGGCTGCCGCCGTTGACGGTTAAGACACCATCGTAGGATTCAGTTGTGACCTCGCCATACGGTGAAACGCAGAAGGTGCGTACTTGGTCGTCGAAGGCGCGTGAATAGTAAACGAGTTTAGGTTCATAGAGCACTTTGGTTAAGTTTTCCATAACTGAAGCCAAAAGCTCGACGCGGACACCGATGTCAACGGGGTTGTTGACGGTTTTTAATCCGCGGATTTGGGCTTCCATCTGCAGCCACTCTGCTCCACCTCTGCCCGGCGCGATGATGACGTATTTCCCCATGATTTTTTCGCCGTTGACGGTTTCGACGCCTTGGATGGTGTTGCCCTCGGCGATTAGCCCCTTGACTTCGGTTTTGGGTAAAAACGTGATTTTGCCTTCGAGGTATTTGCGCATGCGCATGAGTGTTTCGAGGCATTTGTCGGTGCCCATGTGGCGGACTTCTTGTTTGATAAGCTTCAAACCTGCAAGGGAGGCTTTGCGTTCGATTTCGTCTACTTGTTCGTTTTCGACGCCGAAGACTTCTTTGCTGGCGCCAAATTTGATGTAGATGTCGTCACAGTACTTGACGAGTTCTTGCAGTTCTTTGTTGGAGACGTACTGGTTTAGCCAACCTCCGACTTCGGTGGATAAGGTGAGTTTGCCGTCACTGTAGGCTCCTGCACCGCCCCAACCGTTTAGGACGTTGCAAGGTTCGCAGTGGACACATTCGAAGCCGCGGCTGCTGGGGCATTTGCGTTGGTCGATGTCGTTGCCTCGATCGATGACTAATACGTTTAGGTTTGTGTTTTCAGTTAATTCTAATGCTGAGAAGATGCCTGCGGGACCTGCGCCCACGATGATTACGTCGTATTTCAAAGGAACTTTCTCTCCCTGGAACCCAGAGTTAGATGTGACAACTAGCATATATTTTTAGCTACCCTGAGCCTAAAGAGCTGGCGGGTTACTGCTTTGGTTGGGTTGTTATGGTGAGGAACTTTAGGGGCTTTTTTCCGATGTTTCTTATTTGATGCGGCTCGTTTGCTTCTATGTTAACTACGTCATCAAGCTGTATTGGTAGGGTTTTTTCTCCGTCAAAAACTGCGCCTTCACCTTCGAGCACAAGGAGGGTATGTTGGGCTTTGTGGCTGTGTAGGGGGCTGAAGCCAGCGGGTGCCATTTCGTAGAGTTCTATTTCGGGTTTTGTTGAGTTTGTGGGGGTGAGTTTTCGGACTTTGCTTTTTGTGCAGCAGGTTTCTTTTTCTTGTAGGCATTTGTAGTGGCAGATGTTCATGTTTTTTCACTGAGTTATATGTGTATTTTTGAGATATATCTAATAAACATTTAATACTTCAAAACCCCAATACCACATGACCAACATGACAAAAACAGCCAACCCCGAAGGCATAGACGAATTAGTCAGCGACTTCAGCCGCTTCTACATACTCACCATACTCTACGAAGGCCCCACACACGGCTACAGCATCATAAACCAATTCAAAAAACGGGTAAAAAAAGAAATCAGCCCCTCACTGGTCTACCCATTTCTGCAACAACTCCAAGACAAAGGCCTAGTCAAATACACAGTGGAACCTGTCGGAGAAAAAGAACGCAAAATCTTCGAACTAACCCCTGAAGGTCGAGAACTCTGCACGTGTCTGTTCAAACGGTTCGCTGGTTTAGTCTCAATTGCACTTGAGCCAAGCCTCAGTGTTTGTGCCCACTGCGGTTGCAAAGTCTACGAAGGCGCCTACAAAGAAGTCATAGACGGCAAAGAGACGGCGTTCTGTTGCATGCACTGCGCAGCTTCGTACAAAGAGTGCAAAAGAACCGCCAAACAAGCAAAATAACGTTTAGCAGTTTTTTAGGCGTGCCTTATCCTTTTATTCCTAAAGCTTCTACATTAATTGAAGCGGGTGTCTCTTTGGAATCAGGGTTTATCCGAGTTGCAGATACATCTGAAATCGCTGTGGGGAAAACAAAGAAGGTCACAGCAAGAGACATAGAAGTCCTCGTCGCAAACGTCGATGGCAATTTCTATGCTCTTGACAGTTTATGCACCCACTACGGCGGCGACCTCTCCGAGGGCAAACTCGAAGGCAACATACTAACCTGCCCAATTCACGGAGCAAAATTTGACGTAACCACCGGCAACGTTGTTTCCCCGCCTACGGAGCCGCTGGATCGGCCAGAAATCGAGAACCTGCCCACTTATCCGCTTAAGATAGAAAACCACGGAATATTAATCAAAATTTTATAAAGAAAACTCTTAAGTCTGTTACGAAAAAATAAACACTTATTAGAAATAAAAACCCTACATTACACAACCAACAACACAGGGCTTCTTGCCATTTAGTCTCTACTAAACATCTCCTTTAGTGCTTTCGTGATATTTTTCGGGCCCTGATGTGGAGGAAAGAAATGTGAAAGAAAAACTACCCACCGAAGACAGCATCTCAACTTTAGACCAGCTTAAGAAGCACCTCAATATCTCACCTGTAACAGAGACGCAGCTCGAGCGTGTACTACAAGCGCACCCCATGCTAATCACTCCACATTACGCATCTTTAATTGACTGGACCGACCCAGCCGATCCCCTAAAGAAAATGGCTGTCCCTTCCCGTCAAGAGCTAAACCTTGAAGGCAGCTACGATACAAGCGGAGAAGCCGAAAACACCAAGTTCCCCGGAATTCAACATAAATACGCCGAAACCGCACTGCTTCTGGCTACAAATACCTGTGCGATGTACTGCAGGCATTGTTTTAGAAAACGATTTGTTGGGCTGCCGACCAAAGAGATACTTAAACGCTTAGAAGACGCGGCTGAGTACATAAAAAAACATACCGAGATAAACAACGTTCTTGTCAGCGGCGGCGACCCCCTTACTCTGAGCAACCGAACAATCGAGAAAATGCTGGCGCTTCTAACAAAAATCCCCCATATAAAAGCCATAAGAATCGGCACAAGAGTACCCGTGACGTACCCGCAGAGGTTTGATGACGGCGAACTTTTGGGGATATTTAAAAAATACTCAACCAGCCAAAAACGGTTGTACGTTGTAACCCAGTTTAATCATCCAAAAGAAATCTGTCCTCAATCTATCAAAGCGGTAAGCGAGTTAATCAATGCGGGCGTTTTGATTAATAACCAAGCTGTTCTGCTCAGAGGCGTCAACGATAAACCCGAAACACTTGCCACCTTAATGAACAACCTTGTAGGTATCGGTGTCACGCCATATTATGTTTTTCAATGTCGCCCGCTTACCAGAGTTAAGAGCCATTTCCAAGTTCCCATATATGATGGGTTAATGGTTATTGAGAAAGCAAAAGCGCACTGTAGCGGTTTAAGCAAACGTTTCAAGTACATTATGTCTCATGTCACAGGGAAAATCGAGATTTTGGGCATAATGGATGACGAAATATACTTCAAGTATCATCAAGCAAAAGACAGAAAAAAAATAGGTGCAATGTTCAAGTATCCTGTAAGTAGAACGGCAGGGTGGCTTGATGATTTCAACCCCTATGAAGATCAGAGTCAAAAAGAACTCAAGATTAAGCAAGCAATAAAATGGGAAATCCAAGAAGAAACTAACTAAACGCCAAACCTTAGATGCAAATTAAACAAGAAGCATCCATCAAACGCGCGATGTGTATATTATAAATAATAGTTCAACTGACTAAACCAAAGGGGTATTGCCATGACAGTTGAATTACTGCTAAGAATACTCATGGCCCAGAACTATAGTTTTTTGCTTACCCCAACCAGGGGTAATTCTTCGCTGAGTAACGGAGGCGAAACCTAATGGCTGTGAAAAAACGTAGCAGAACTGACATCTATCTTGACGTGTTAGACCTATTATGTAAAGAGGGCGGCAGAACTGGAAAAGCCAGTCCAACACGTGTTGCTCGGCGGGCCAATCTTTCTTATGTTCGATTTCAGAAGATACTGAAACATTTGGTTGATGTGGGTATGGTTCGATTTACCGATAGTGGTATTCTAGTAACTCAGAGGGGGATTAATTGTTTGAGTCAGTTGCGTGAAGTAAATTCTTTGCTCAGCAAAGTTGGGCTTGATTTCTAGGGTTTTCCCCTTATGTTTCTGTTTTTTCGCGTAAATAAAAATAAAATTAACCTTATTATTATGTGTAGTTTGTAGTTTTAAGTTTAATGGACGTATTGTCCATTTTAATTATATTGCCTAAACACTGAGACACATGCTTTATGGTTGGCAAGCAATTTTTTCTTAATTGCCTGTCATTCAAGAAATATCAGAAGAGAAAAACCATGAACAAACCTAAAAAACAATTAGTGACTATTCTGTTTATTGCACTATTAGCCTCTTCAATGGCAACCTTTCTGATAGCTCAAACATCAGCACACACTCCACCCTGGAATATTCCCACCTTCGCCCACATTTATGCTGCTACAAACCCCATAGGCGTCGGTCAACAAGCATCCATATACCTATTCCTCACTCCAACCTACGCAGATACACTTATGACAAATAACTACAGATTCCACAACTATGAACTCATAATAACCGCTCCCGACGGCAAGGTAACTACTCAGAAGTGGGACACGATTTGGGACACAACCTCAAACCAAATCGCCACGTTTACACCTGACCAAGTAGGCGTCTACAATTTGACGTTCATTTTCCCAGGACAACGTGTCAACGACTACCCACACAGCCCCACATCGGCCTACATCGACGACTACTATCTGCCTAGCAACGCGACAACAACCTTAACTGTTCAAGAAGAGCAAATTCTCGAATTACCTGTCAACCCACTGCCAACTGAATACTGGAGTCGCCCCATCTACGGTGAAAACCCATTCTGGTACATAATTTCTTCCAACTGGCTTGGAAGCGGCATGCCCGGCTATGGTGGCATGAATGGACCAAACCAACGCCAATTCGCACCTGACGCAGTTGGATCACAAACAGCCCACATAATGTGGACTAAATCGTTGCAGCCAGGTGGTGTGGTTGGAGGAAACAACTTTGAGATTCTAGGCGACACATACTTTGAAGGAACCGCCTACCAACAGCGATACGTTAACCCAATAATCGTATACGGTAGAATCTACTACAAAGAACCGTTCTCCTTTAGCGGAACTGGAGGAGACACGGTTTGCGTTGATTTGCAAACAGGCGAAGAGGTTTGGAGAAAATCAGACATACCTGCACTATCATTTGCCTACATATCTGGTGTACATACACCCAACTACCATGGAGTTTACCCAGCGATACTCTTCACTAGCAACTTCGCAAACGCATACGACGCAGATACAGGAAAACCGTTATTCAACGTGACAGGAGTACCCTCAGGTGCTAGTGTTATTGGCCCCTTAGGAGAAATGATAAAGTACAATTTCTTCAACAATGGCACCTCATCAAACCCCGATTGGTACTTAACTCAATGGAATTCAAGTCTGATGTGGGGCGGATCCAGCACAGCTTGGAACATACAAACAACAACCACTACTACTACCACATGGCAGTGGGAAAACACAACAATTTACGTGAATAATGTACCTCAGATTCAGAGCAAAAACGTGACTACTACAACCCAAACAACCGCCGTTCAAGCCAGCCGAGGAATATTCTATGACTACATAAGTGAGTCAACACAGAATAAATCGATCTCATGGCGTAAATCAATGCCTAATACACCAACAATACTTGGCGCTATTTACAACGACATCTTACTTTGCAGAAACGGATCATATCCCGCGTTAGGTGATAATGGTCAACCATACACGTACTTTGCAGTCGACATAAACAAGTCACGCGGCACCTTTGGCAACGTCCTATGGTGGAAAACAGTAAACCCGCCAGCAGGGAACATCACTACCATCTCGTTCGCAGGCATGGATCCATCTGGATACTTCTGCGAGTCATACAGACAAACCCAGCAGTTTGCATTCTTTAACCTACGTACAGGTGAATTCATCAGATTAAGTGAACCGCAAGCAGCGCTCGACTATTACGGCAGCAATGGACCAGGCACACTATCAAACGTAGTTGCCTACGGGCGCGTCTATAGCTGTGCATACTCAGGTATACTCTACTGTTATGATATGTCAACAGGCAAAGTTCTGTGGACTTACGGTAACGGCGGAGTACCAGGAAACACCACCTACAGCGGCTTTGAAGTCCCTGGACCATACCCAACATTCATCAACGCAATAGGTAATGGCATAATCTACACCGTCACCTCTGAACATACTTTCCAAACACCAATCTATAAAGGAGCATTGGCCAGAGCAATTAACGCAACCGACGGCACCGAAATCTGGACGCTTTCAGCTGCTACAGGAGAATTCGCTGCCTCAAGCTACGCAATCGCAGATGGATATTCAACTTTCTTCAACAGCTATGACCAACAAATCTATAGCGTCGGCAGAGGACCAAGCAAAACCACTGTGCAAGTCGGACCAAAGAGCTTAACACTAGGTGGAAACGTCGTTATTGAAGGCACAGTAACTGATATATCAGCTGGAACCAAACAGCACGAGCAAGCCTCTCGCTTCCCTGACGGTGTGCCCGTTTGTGGCGACAGCAGCATGAAAGACTGGATGGGCTACGTCTACCAACAAAAACCCAAACCCGAGAATTTCACTGGAGTCAACGTTAAGATAGCTATCTTGGACTCAAACAATAACTATCGAATGGTTTCGGCAACCACTGACAGTAGAGGTTCATACAGCGTAACTTGGACACCCGATATTCCAGGCGACTACAAAATTACGGCATCTTTCGAAGGAACCAACGGGTATTGGCCATCAAGTTCAGTAACCACCTTTAACGTAGTTGAACCAGAGCAACCAACCCCATCACCGACACCGATACCTGTATCGCTTGTTGATCAATACTTCCCAGCAGCAGTCGCAGCTATAATAGTTTCAATCTTCATTGTCGGCGCTATACTTGCATTGCTGATGCTAAAGAAACGTCCCTAAAACGGTGTCGCAACAAAAAATCTCCCCCTCCCTTTTTTGTTTTTTTTTGTTAGAATGTTTGTTTTGTATTTAAGAGAAGAAAAGCAGTAGGTTCTTAAAACTGGCTGAGAGTTATTTGGAAAACTTTTAGCAGTTGAGGCTCTTAGCTTATGCTTGCAAGTTTACAAGGCTACTCGGAATTCATCGCCATACAACGAGGGTTAATGCTGTTCGTGGTCACTTTAGGCGGAGCTTTCCTTGTTGGTAACTCAACTGCTTTACTTCCAGCTTTGCACCTTGCCGCTATCGTGTTTTGCTTCTGGACCTTTTCGGACGCAATCAACAACATACACGACAAGGAACTTGATGCTACTTCTGATCCTAAAAGAGCCCAATTCACCGAAAAATTAGGCAAAAAAGCTTACTACATAACTTACTTGTTCTTAGGGTTGACCTTGTTTTTGAGTGCACTCACATTAAACTGGCTTGTTTTCGCTGTGATTTCGGTAGGATTGATTATTGGTTTTATTTATTCGGCGCCACCGATACGGTTGAGAACAACCATCGTTAAACCGCTTGTTAACTTTGTCTTTGGAGCTGTGGCCATTTTTATTTCAGGGGCCCACTTCGGGGTTTTCACGTTGAATGTATTACTTTTGACGTTGCTTTTTGGGGTAGTTACAACTGTGAATAGCATCTGGGGCGACTTGGCGGATTATCAATCAGACAAAAACAGCGGCGCCCGAACCTTACCTGTAATTTTAGGTTTTAGAAACGGGTTATTTTTCACTGTTATCTTGGGCTGCATGTTAATTCCAATTATGACCTACATTGGGTTAATGTACTCAGTGTATCCTGTTTACTACGTGGTTTTAGCAGTCGTCGTCAGCTACATGCTGACTAAATTGTTCATAAAGCGGCGTATGTTGAGTAAAAACAGAGAAAACACATCAGAGCAACTGTCGCTTGGAGGTTTGTTGTCTAAGGATTTCGTTAAGATAACCTTGGTATTCAGCGTTACCTTCGCGGTGTGCGCCTTTATCCGCTGAGCGTATTATCAAAAACACAAAAAACTTTGGCCCTTCAATGTTTAAAGAAAGAAAAAGCCTAAACTCTGAACTAGTCTTTTATGGCTTCTATTAAGCTCATGACGTTCCAGAGTTTCACTCGCGTGTAAGGCGGCATGTTGGGATCCTGCAAAATCTCATCCAGCAACGCCACAGCGTTTGAAGCTTTCACGGCAGGGGTATACTCAGTGCCCTGTAGCGCGTTCATGGCGTCTTTTGCGCTTCGGCGAATGTTCCTCGGTGTTGTACTATCTTCAGAAACCTCGCCAAGCACGACCAGTGCCTGCTTAATCTTGGCTTCATATTCTTCAGTTTTCTTCTTTCGCACCATTGAACGGTTCCCCTTTTTATTCCATCTTGGCAGTAAATCAAGCTATATATGTATTTATACGTATTTACCTTTGGGATTTAAATTGCAACAAGAAAAAGAAAGCAACCCAATCAAGCGTATGGCTGAATTACTGCGGCAAGGCGCCACCTTAACCGACCTCTCTTGCCCCGCCTGTGCATCTCCACTGTTCCGCCTCAAAGACGGTACACTCTGGTGCGCAAAAGACGAGAAAAAAGTGATCGTAGTCCGAGAAGGCGAGGAACCGCCTAAACAAACTGCACCCAGCAACAACGCAGCCTACGACAAACTCGAAGAAACGCTTATGGCAAAAATCGCTGACATCCAAGCTAAAATCGAGAAAACCGAGGACATAGATGAACTTCAGAAGCTGACCGTGGCGCTTAGCGAGTTGCTTAACAGTGTCGAGAAAATTAAAAAGATGAAGGCTTAGCGCCAAGTTGACTCTTGGATTCTACAGCAATTTCCCCGCAAGCATCCACTACGTGGAAACTTTTACCTCAACCGTCTCAAGTAGGCAGCTTCAGCAGCGGTTAATTCAGCTTTTAGGTGAAGTTAACCGTAAAGAGACCAGTTTCGAGGCGGTTGCTATCCCCACGATTCCTGAGGGAACGGTGATTTTTGAGTTTGGTATAGCGGAGTTGGACAACTTTACTTTCTTCAACTCGGCTGAGGTTGCTAAGGCTTTGGAGTTTGTTTCTAAGTCGCAGGTGGCTTCGCTGGATTTTTTCTGTTCTATACGGTACTACAAGGGCAAAGGCGCCGATGGAAAGAGGCAGGCGCTAAAATTCGATTATTACATGTTGCGGATGGTTTTTGGGAAGGGCACTTTTGAGGTGCAGGTGTTTCATGAGCGGGGTCCGCGTTACCTTTCGCCTGGGGACTTGGTCAAATTTATCACGGACCGGATTAATGGTTCTTCGAACCGAAAAATTCTCAAGGAAACAGTTAACCCCTGAGCTAGTTATATAGCTAATAGCAAAGATTGGTTTTCTTTATCCGAAAGTTATATGTGTCCCCCCACTAAACAGACTCACAACTCAAAAAAATAAAATTAACAAAAGATGGAACCCCATGTTACCTATCGAAGTAACCCAGCTCAAAAAGAACTATGGCTCGCTGAAAGCGGTTGACGGCATATCCTTCACCGTCAAAGAAGGCGAAGTCTTCGGGCTCTTAGGCCCCAACGGCGCAGGCAAAACCACCACCATCGAAATCATGGAGGGCCTGCGTGAACGCGACGGCGGAGACGTAAAAGTCCTCGGTCTGGATCCATGGAAAAAGGGCTATGAACTCCATAAAAAAATCGGTGTCATCCCCCAAGAATTCACTTTTATGGAGAAAACCACCCCTAGAGAAGCTATTCTTTACTATGCCGATCTCTTTAACGTTAAATGCGACCCTGATCAAATTCTAAAAGACGTTCTTCTTGATGAGAAAACGAAAACTTATTTTGAAGATCTTTCAGGCGGTCAGAAACGCAAAACCGGTCTTGCTCTTTCTTTAGTCAACAACCCTGACTTATTATTCCTAGATGAACCCACTACAGGCTTAGACCCTAACGCACGCCGTGCTATCTGGGAGGTTATTCGGAGTCTTAAGGCCAAAGGAAAAACCATAATTCTGACTACTCACTACCTTGACGAAGCTCAACAACTCAGCGACCATGTTGCCATCATGGATCACGGCCGTATAGTTGCCATGGGAACCACGGAAGAGATTATCCAGAAACATGGTTCAGGTGAGCGCCTTGAGATTCAAGGGACCCAGAGTCTTGCAGATTACATTAAAGAAAATACCGAATTGGACGTCTACTATGACCATCCCCGCGGCATCATAACTATCCCCCTTAAGAAAAAGATTGATGCTTTAGCCGCGTTAGCAGCTGCAGAGCAGTCAGGCATGGAGTGGGGTCAAATACAAACACGTCAAGACAGCTTAGACGATGTCTTCATCAAGTTGGTCAGCGAACCAATGGGTGAGCAAGGCGAAGTCGCTGTCGAGAACGGCAAAAGGCGGAGGCGCTAAATTATGGTTAGTGGTCGAAGAATCTTTGCAGACTTTAAAGTGTTTAGTCGAGGCTTTTTGCGTAACAAGTTCGGTTTGTTCTTTGGTTTAATTTTCCCAGTTGTGTTAATCCTCATTTTCGGGGCTATCTTTTCAGGTGGCAGCTCAGGAACCACTATCGTTTACGCCCAAAACTTGGACGCTGGTTTTGGGGGACAAAACTTGGGCAATACATTTCTTAGCGCGCTTAATGAATCAAGTACGTTGCAAGTGGTAACAGTAGATGTTAGCGGAGATTTCGCAGAATATCTTGCAGACAAATCCCAGTCGGATGGCATTGTCATACCTGCAGATTTTAGCCAAAACTACATAACAGCTCAACCTGTGAACATAACTGTCTACGGTAACCCTGCTTCGAGTACAAGCGCAATAGTTAGTGGAACGGTTAACGGCTTTGCAGGGTATTTCAACTTACAGCGCTACAATGGAACAGCAATTATCGGTTTGGAAAGTAAAAGTGTGAATACGCAACAGAACAAATACATCGACTATCTCATTCCCGGTCTAATCGGCTTCTCAGTGCTCACAAGCCCCATGTTCTCACTTGTCAACATTTCCAGTGATTACAAGAAAAACAAACTCTTCAAACAACTCAGCCTAACCCCGCTCACGAAGATGGAGTGGCTTACATCAAAAATGCTCTGGTACATCGTGTTAACAATTGCAGGTTTTCTGTTAATGTATACTGTAGGCACCCTTGCGTTCGATGCACATATCACTCTATCACCATTGCTTATACCCTTCCTGATTCTAGGTCCAATGCTGTTTGCGTCGCTTGGTATGCTTGTGGGTACCGTTGCCAAGAACCCTGAAACCGCAGGCGTGATCGGAAATATAATTACCTTCCCTATGATGTTTTTGGCCGGTACATTTTTCCCTATAAGTCAGATGCCAGAGTATCTGCAGACGTTCGCGCATGTTTTACCGTTGTTCTACGTCACTGAAGGTCTCAACAACGTCATGGTTTACAACAATATTCTAGGTGCACTTATCGACATAGCGGTTCTCACTGTTATCACTGTGATTATTTTTGTGTTAGCAGTGAAGATGTTTAAGTGGCGAGAAGACTAACCAGTTTTCTTTGTTTTTCCTTTATTTTTTCTTTGTGCCTTTAAATAAGGGAGGGGAGGTACCGCGTGAGAGTAGGCGTGGTTTCCAACATACAAGGCGCTATATGGTGGCGGATGAGTCCCAGAGGAACTGGAAATATTCCCTAGCAAACCCCACCAGTCCAACATGGTTGCTCCAGATAACCAGCGAAGGCTTCTCTTCTCCCAGAAATAGCATGGCTTCTTTGCCGTCTGCGATTATGCCGCCGCCGAACATGTGGTCACGGAGGCGGATTTCGCCTAAGCCGCCGAATCTTTTGACAAACTCCCAGTCGCTTTTTTTGCCTGCAGCCATAAACTTGATGCTTACACTCTTTTTCAGTCCGCTTCCAAGTAGCGGTTCAGCTAAGGCGATTACAGGTTTAGCGAATTCTGGCGCTGCCACTACAATCTCAACGGAGGCTTTTTTTAGAATATCTTCCAGTTTTGTGAGAACCGCTTGTTGTCCCCGCAGAATCATCATTTCTGGGCGTTCAACCAGTTCTCTTTGCTCATAGAGGGGCTGCAGGGTTTCGGCAACTGTGTTTTCTAATGCGGCGTATTTGTTTTCGAGTCGCAGTTTTGTGAATCGTGTGGCTTCGATGGGTGGAACGGGGTAGTACTTGAAGGGGCGGCTTTCGGTGCTTTTTATCCATCCTTTTTCTTTTAGGCTGTTTAGGACTTCGTACATTTTGCTGTAGGGTACGTTGGCTTGTTCGCTGACTTCCATGGCGGTCATTTGCCCGCCGCTCACGAGAACTATGTAGGAGTCGATTTCGTAGGTGTTTAAGCCCATTTCGCGTAGTGCAGCGCGGGTTTCATCATCAACTGACATAGTTTTCCCCTCAATCACCGTTGGAAACAGTTGGAAACATTATTATCGTGACTTCGCCTCTTAAGCCCTTCGAAAGTAACGCTTACCCCTCAGAAGGAACCATCAAATGAAAGATATCAAACAGACAAAAAGCATCTGCCCCGAATGCCTCAAAGCCCTCGACGCAACCATCTACGAGGACGAAGGCAAAGTTTTCATCAAAAAAACCTGCCCCCAACACGGGCTATACAGTGAGCTTTACTGGTCAGACTACGACCAATACATGCGCGCCGAAAAATTCCGATGCGAAGGCGACGGCGTAGAAAACCCCCGTACACAGAAGAAGCTGGGGTGCCCAAGCGACTGTGGACTCTGCCCCGAACACCACAGCCACACCGCACTAGCAATCATCGACATCACCAACCGATGTAACCTCAAATGCCCCGTCTGCTTTGCTAACGCAAACTATGCGGGCTACGTTTATGAGCCCACTATGGAGCAGGTTGTGGGTATGCTTGAGAATCTGCGCGCCACCAAACCAGTGCCTGCGCAGGCGCTTCAGTTCAGCGGCGGAGAACCCACCATCCGCAAAGAACTCCCCGACATGGTCAGAAAAGCCAAAGAACTCGGCTTCAACCATGTGGAAGTTAACACGAACGGTTTACGACTAAGCCAAGACGTAGAATTCGCCAAAGAACTCAAAGCGGCAGGCGTCAGCACAATCTATCTCCAATTCGACGGCTTAACCCCTGACGTATACAAGTACATCCGCGGCATCGACTTGCTGGACATAAAGATGAAGGCGATTGAGAACCTTCGAGCAGCAGGCTGGAACAGCGTCGTTTTGGTCGTCACATTAGTTAAAGGCGTTAACGACAGTCAACTGGGCGACATCATCAATTTCGCCGCCAAAAACAGCGACGTCGTCAGATGCATAAACGTCCAACCCGTCTCGCTCTGCGGACGTTTACCGCCTAACGAACGCGAAAAGATACGCATCACCATCTCCGACTTCATGAAGAAGGTCGAGGAGCAGACCAACGGTGTCATAAAAGTAAGCGACTTCTACCCCGTCCCCGTGGTTGTGCCTGTTTCCAAAGCTGTCGGCGCCATCAAAGACAAACGCTACGTCGAATTCACCGCGCACCCCCACTGCGGCATGGCAACTTTCGTGTTCATCGAAAACGGCAAAATCACACCCATCACCCGATACGGCAACATAGAAAAATTCGTCGCAACCCTTCAAGGCGTCTACGACGATGCTTCCAAAGGCAGTAAAAGCAAAGCTAAACTTCGCCTTGTCGGTGCAAGCCGCCACATCAAATTCAGCTTCCTTCGCAAGTACGTCTTAAAAGTGCTCTTAAACGGTGACTACAAGTCGCTGGGCGACTTCGCCCGCTCTGCAGTGCTAATTTCCTCGATGCACTTCATGGATCCCTACAACTTTGACCTCGAAAGAGTCTCCCGATGTGTCATCCACTATGCTGTTCCTGACGGTAGAATCATACCTTTCTGCACCATGAACTCAATTCACCGCGCTGAAGTAGAAAAGAAACTTGGCATCCCAATCAAAGAGTGGCAAAACAAACATAAGGTTGAAATAAGCCAGACAGTCTAGATGCTGGAAATTAAAACATAATCAAGGTGAAAATCATGGGTGGAAAAAAGAAGCTTGGCATAAAGCAGATGGAAAAGCAGCAAGAAGACAAAGCCGCAGACGATAAAGCGAAGAAGAAAGAAGAAAAGAAAGGCCCGCCACAGAAGAAAACAACCATAGGCGTTTTGCCTCCAGACGCAAAAGACCAAAAAATCGTAGCTGAAGTCAAAAAAATGGGTGTCCTAACCCCATACGCAATTTCAACACGTTACGGTATACGCATCAGTGCAGCAAAAGACTTTCTAGAACAGCTGGAAGCAAACGGAGCAATCCAACTCGTCTCCGGAAGCCACAGCCTAAAGGTCTACAAACCAGCAGCTTAAAATCTGCGTCCCCACAATTATTCAAACAATCCCTCTCTATACTCTGAGGAGTTTATTTCAATTGAGTTTCCCAGAAAAAGTTTACACCGCAAAAGAACTAAAAGCAGCAAGAACCTTAGTGGACCAAGGATACAAACACAATCTAGTTGTAGAAGGCCAATCCGAGTTCACCAAGAAAGTCAAAGAAGCCCTCGAACACATAAAAACCGCAGGCTACTACGATTACCTCCAAACATACATCCAAAAAATCGTCGAAATCGACGGCATGACTCAGCTTCGCGAAACCGAAGTCGCCATTTGGGCAAACAAATTCGCCGTCGACAACCCAGTAGACGCCGCAAGCCTGTTTATCCAAAAAGCCTTCAGCATGGATGAATACATGCATGGCAAACTCTACTACGGCGGCGCCGCAGAAGCACGTTCAATCGCTAAGCGTGTCGAGTTCTTGCAAGCATTAAAAGAGAAAAGCCAAGACAAAGAAGTTAAAGAAGAATGTGAACGGCTCCTGTCCCTGTGGGCGGATAGTTCACTCTAAGCTGTGTCTAGGCAGGCGCGATTTTTATTGTCGCGCCACTTTTCACCTGCTTAAACAGGTCAAGGTTACTTGTGATTTTTCCCAGTATGCTCACAGGACTGTAGGGTTGAGATTTCCCGTAAAAGACGCATAAGGCGCTGCCCATGGGCCAAAACGCTATGGTGCCCTGTTCAACAGTGGGTTTAGCTTTTTCTTCACCCATCTTGAGGGGAATTTCAAAGTAGACTTCCTCTTTCCATATCGCTGCTCTGCCTTCCATTGGCAGTTTTCGCATGATGGTGTCTATGGTTCTGGGTGCGAGGAAGCGGACGAGTTCTCCTTCAGCTTCACCTAAACCTTCTATGAGGAACTTAACTTTAACTCTGGAGACGCCTTCATCGGTACTCAAATCATTTCATACCCCTATTTAGAGAAAACCTATAACTTTAGATAGATCAAAAAGTATAGTGTGGAAGAGTAATTTAACTCTTACACTTCCATACACCAACAGATTAGGCTGTTCTACAATAGGCTGAGAACGGTTTCGCCTATGAACTTGATTTCTTCCTCAGTAACCGCAGGGTGCACAGGCAGCGAAAACACCTGCTTAGCTGCTTTTTCTGTTTCAGGCAACGCCTTAACACCATAGTTTTCACGGTAGAACGGCATCGTATTTATCGGGTTCACATAGTAAGCTTCGGCGCCTATGCCTTTAGCTTTGAGGTTTTCAAGAAGCTTATTGCGTTCCGTTTCAGTTGCATCCTTTAGTCGCGCGGTGTAGAGGTACCAGCTATGCTGGCAAGTCTTGGTTTCGTAAGGCAAAACCAGCTTGTTGGATTTTGAGAGGATTTTTGTAAGCTGCTGAGCGTTACGGCGACGTTTAGCTACAAAACCGGGTAACTTCTTCATTTGGACGATTCCAATGGCTGCTTCCAATTCAGGCATACGGTAGTTGCTTCCCAACATCTCAGAGGCGTATTTTGCTTTCTCGCCATGAGTGCGGATCATGCGGAGTTTTTCGTCGATTTTGTCATCGTTGGTGGTAACGACTCCGCCTTCGCCTGTCATCATGTTCTTGCTTGCATAGAGACTCCAGCAGGCGGCGTCAGAAAATGAACCCGCAGGTTTCCCCGCATAGGTTGCTCCATGTGCTTGAGCCGCATCCTCAACCAAACCCAACCCATGTTTTGCTGCTATTTCTCTAAGTGGCTTCATGTCGGCTGAGAAACCATAGAGATCAACAGGCAAAATCGCCTTGGTTTTTTTGGTAATGGCCTTCTTTACGGCTTCTGGGGAAAGCGTGTAGGTTTCGGGGTCGATGTCGGTGAAAACGGGTTTAGCGCCTGCCAAAACAACCGCCTCAGCCGTCGCCACGAAAGTAAAACTGGGCACAATAACCTCGTCGTCGCGCCCAACGCCGACCGCCATAACAGCGGCGTGTAGAGCGGCTGTGCCAGTGTTTACGGCGACTGCATGTTTGACGCCTGCGAATTCAGCGAACATTTTTTCGAATTCAAGGACTTTTGGCCCTGCGCCTAAGGCGTTGGTTACGGGTCCTTTACGCATAACTTCTAGGACTGCTTGGACTTCTTCTTCGTCCATGCTTGGCTTGTTAATTGGTATCAAACTTGGTTTAGCCTCGACAGGGTAGTGTTTAGAGTTTGCTGCTATATTTCATTTTTCCACAATCCCCGCGGGAACAGTTGGCTAAAGTGGTATCCACACGCATCGACATAACGATGAAAGACGCTTCATTCAACGGTCATTTCCAGCGTGGTCTTGTAATCCGCCACTACCCTGACCCCACGCATCTTAAACTCTTCATCAAGAGCCACATCGCCCGTGTCCACCCTCAAACTCTTAAGCCTATCCAACTTGCTCTTCGTCGCAATCACAACGATGTTGTCTAAGCCGACTTGGCGAATCACGCGGCTGCTGATTTGTTGGTTTCCTCTGCCGAAAATGAAGCCCTGCCCGCCAATCGGGGTTACGACGATTTTTGTAGGTTTGCCATTTGTTAATTCGAGGAGTTGTTTTTCGTTTACGTCTTTGGAGACTATTTTTTTGTTGAAGAGGAGGTCTACACCGAGGAGGGTTTTTTTCTGGTCCAACAAGTCGGCGACG
>JAOZHW010000006.1 GCA_026014685.1 Candidatus Bathyarchaeota archaeon | reverse complement strand
GGATCGGCAACTGCGGCTTCAAAAAACAGTTCGAAAACCCAGGCGACCAAAAACTCGTAGACATCAAAGACTTCTGCGCAAAACAGCAGTTCACGGAAATAAGCGGCAACATCCCAGACGACAAATTCTTCAACCCCTAAAAGAGGCACCAGCCATGCTGAGCCATAAACTCTGCCCGCTAGCCGCTGCCTATCCGCAGCAGGAAGACGCTTCCTGTCTTGGCGAAGACTGCGCCTGCTACGTCAAAATGCACAAACCCCGATACATGAAAGCAGACCACTACCGCATCATCGACCCCGAGTACTTCTACCGCTACGTCGGCTGCGGACTGGTAACGCATGTTCCATGGGAACTGGTAAAGCGCAAAGAGAAAACGAAAGCCAACAGTGAAGGGGCGACGCAGTGATGGACAAGCAGGTCGAATTTTTAGTCAAGCTCAGAGACGCCGCTTTGATGATTGCTGACGCCGCCAATGAATTCATTGATTCTCTGGCGCCGCCTGAAGTAAAAGAAAAAACGCAAGCAGCCGCCGTCCAAGAAATCACCTTCACCACACTAAGGTTTGAGCCGCAGCAGGGCGCAAAACTCGGCGATTTCGAAGTCGCCTACAAACAAAACAACATCCCCGACAAGTGGCAAAGCGCCTACAACATCCTAAGAAACAGTAACGCAACCATCAAAGACCGCTACCACGGCGAAGGCTACCAGTACAGCTATTGGCTATACGGCGAAGACAAGATCTACCGCCAAAAACTCAAACCCAAAACCGCAACCTAACGCGCAGGAGGCAACTTTTCTTGAGGAGATATCGAACATGGGTTTATCTTAACGCTGAAGGCAAGCAGGCATGGGGCGACATTTTCCCTGATGGCGCGGTTCCAGTGCAGAGCATGCTTCCCCAAACGGCAACGCTGGAAGGCATCGAAGCAGCCGAACGCGTCTTCCTCGTCGCCTGGAAAGACCTGACGCCACAGCAGCAGGACGCCATACTCGAAAAACTAAGCAAACGCCACAGTGCATCCAAAGACGCCATACTCAAAGACATCACAAAAAAGGGCTTGCCGCTCAGGGAGAAGTACACTGACGGGTCAGGCACAACTCGGCTGGAATTCTTCGTCTAAAGGAGCGTTCTTATGGTTCAGCGGGGCAAAGGCAAAAAATGCGGCGACTGCGCCAACTACAAAGTCAAAGACAGCCCATGCACCTACCAAGACGACATACGCAAAGGCGTAATCCTCAAAACTGACCCTGCATGCGAAGACTTCTACCCCAAAGACAAAGAAAAGCCTAAACTGCACAAGACCTGCGGCATTGCCGAGCAAGGCTACTTTGAAGCCATCTACCACAAGGGGAAGCCAGCATTTCTCGTGGCAAACAAGGACTCGTTTAGGGTTTGTGAAGATGTCACAGCCGAAGGCGAAGCCTTCCTGCCAAAAGAGTACCCAAACGAGTACCCCTACGAACCCTACGGATACTACGAAGGCACTGTGCCCAGCCGCGAGGAACTGTTCTGGAAGGTAAGAGACGAATTTGACCTGTTTTTGGATGTGGAGTCGATTTGGAAAGACTACCTCGCAGCCTGCGTCTTGCTGAGTTATCAGCAGGAGAAATTGCGCACGGTGCCCTACGTGTACTTCGTGGGCGATAACGAGAGCGGAAAAACTGTTGCGCTGAACCTGCTTAACTGGCTGTGCTACCGCCCCATGCTAGGCGTCACCATCCCCTCAGCGGATACGTACGGCTACTTGGATGATTCCGAGGCGCCTGGCACCATATTGGAGGATGAGGCGCAGGGGCTGCAGCGGGATATGGAGAAATCAAAGATTTACAAGGCAGGCTACAAACGAGGCGCCGTCGTTCCAAGAACCATGATTACTCAGAACAAGCGGTTCATCAAGTACTTCCGCGTTTTCTGCTTCAAAGCCTGCGCCGCTGAAGAAATCCCCCACGTAAAAGGCTTGCTGGAGCGCTTCATCTTCATTCCTATGGTGGAAGGTTATCCGCGTAGGGATTGGGCGGACTTTAACGAGGAAGACGAGAAGCGCCTCCGACAGTTGCGGGATATGTTGCTGAAATGGCGTTTAGCCAGCATGGAATGGAAGATTCCCGAAATCGACCTAGCCGTCAAGGGGCGCCTAAAAGAGCTCTGGAAACCCATCCTCCAAATCGTCTCAGGCTTAACCGTTGAGGCGGATTTGCGGATACATCTTGAGCTGCTGCAGAAGGAACGGCTGAACGAGAAAACCAACACGTTGGAAGGCCACATCGTCAAAGTCATCTGCGAACTGTACGCGCCCAATCAGCCGCTTGCCTTCGCCGACGTCTGGGACGCATTAGTCAAGGATTTGGAGGGTAAACTGGACGACAAGAAGCCCAACAAGATGGATACAGCTGAATTCGGCGAAGTCACCAAACAGAAGGTCGGCTACAGGCTACGCGAAGTGCTAAGCGGCAGAAAAACCAACACAAGGGGACAGAAGGGTCCGGGCAGAATCTACGAATTCGACGCAGAGAAGCTTAGGCGCATAGCCAAAAAGTACGGCTGCAGCCTTGCAAACAAGTTAACGAGTTACCCAACATCTGCAGGTGCCGACGCGTCAAAAGCTGAAAATGAAGCCTCAGAAACAGGCTCCATTTCGCAAAATACACCTGATTTAGGGAGTGAAAAAACCGAAAAAGAGACAGAGACACAGGGAGAAGTCGTTTCACTTGTTAACTCGTTTGCAAACCTCAGCTTCGAGGAGCTGGCGGCTAAAGCTAAGTCGGTTTACAGGTTGACGATGGATTTTGGGATTGAAACCTGCGTGTGCTGCGGCGCCAAGGGCAGACCAGACTGGCAGGTGACGCTCTTTGACGAATCTTGGGGCTTCCTCTGCGGACCATGCGGGCTAAGGCTTTCAGAGAGGTTGAGTAGCCATGAGTAAGGCTTCTGACTTGCAAGAGCTCGTCTTTGTCCGTTACATTGACCATGTACTTTATCACCGAGCTTCTGCTCTGGCTATGCGACCACAAGTTCGAGAAGCGGTTGGCTGGCTACTCTACGAGTGCCCCGATTATTTGACGCTCAGCTGGGACAGGGACGCTGACACGCCTTCGCTGCGTGGCGGTGACCCTAAAGCTTCAGGGCTGGTGCTGCTGAAAAGCGACATCTTGGATTTGCAGAGGCTCAAAGTCTGCCCGCAACCATTACAAACAAATTGTGACTGGAATTTAAATCGCAAACACCCCATAATAAAAGCCGAGTTCGCGTTCCGACCATCGGAGCGAAAAACTCCCGGAGCAAAAGACTCCACAAGGAAAGAAACGCCATGACAGAGCAAACAACTACTGTAGCCCCCGCTATAACCCGCAACCGCAACCTTACCGTCGAAGAACTGAAAAGCCTAAATCTACCGCTGACATTCCAAGGCGACCTCATAATCATCGACAGAAGCTTAAGCGGCTGGAAACTCAGACAACCCATAGCCATCGAACTCCAAAAAATCCTACAAGCCAAAGAAAAAGGCTTAGTCGACTACATCATCCGCTCATGCCTCAACGAACGCCCAAGCATAATCCCATACATCTTCAACAACGAAAGCCTACTCAAAATAGCCCGACATTTCCTGCGCCACTGCTCAGGCTCCCAAAAAAGCTGCGTGCTCTACTCAGTCAATGTCAGAAAATACGCAACATGGCTCGGACACAGCCCAGACGCCATCATCCAAGACGCAAAACCAGTCGGCGCCATACCCGACCCCATAAAAGTCCAAAACCACTGCGGATTCCTAAGCGACTACTTAGCTGAACTACAAGATGCTGGTCTTAAGCCATCTGCAGTCTGCAACTGCATTAAAGCCGTCAAAACCTTCTACCGAGTAAACGGCATCAAAAAAGTCGAACTCGACGAGCCGCTTAGCCGAAAGACAGCCTACAAAGACCGAGCGCCAAAACCTGAAGAAATCGCCACCATGCTAGACAAAGCTGCCACACGCGAAAGCTTCATCATCGCAGCCATAGCCACAGGCGGATTCCGAGAAGGAACCTTCGCCAAACTCAAATACCGACACGTCAAAGAAGACTTGGAAGCAGGACGAGTGCCAATCCACGTTCATGTCGAAGCCGCAATCACTAAAGGCAAATACCACGACTACGACACTTTCCTAAATGCTGAAGCAAGCCAACTGCTCAAGTTGTACATAGCAGAAAGAAGACAAGGTAGCCGATATACGCCGCCAGAAGAAATCACCGACGACTCACCGCTAATTAGAAACAGCCACTTTGCAAACCGAGTCGTAGGCGTAACCGAAAAATGCATCAGACAAATAGTCCACAACTTAGCCGTTGAAGCAAAAATCGCCAAAAAACTTCCAGACAGCTGGATGTACAGCGTCAGAACCCACAGCCTGAGAAAATTCTTCAGAACTCAGATGAGCGCAGCAAAAATTGACACCGACATCATCAACTACATGATGGGCCACACAATCGATACCTATGAAGACGTCCAAAGCTTAGGCATAGAAACCCTCAGAAACATCTACCAATCTGCAGGGCTGGCAATCAGACCTAAAACGCAGCTAAACAGAATCGCGCAACTAAAAGAAATAATACGGGCGTGGGGCGAAAACCCCGAAGAAATCTTGACCAAAGATGCCTTAAAGCGGGGAAACATCACCGAGACACAAGAACAAACAGAAAACCA
>JAOZHW010000004.1 GCA_026014685.1 Candidatus Bathyarchaeota archaeon | reverse complement strand
CCTGCATGGTTTTAAGGAAAGTTCCAGCCGCCAGCTTAGCAGAATCCAAATAGCTGGAATCATTCGTGAGTTCATGGGCACGCAGAAGGGCAGGGATGGCTCTGCAGGCGTCCACGCTGTAGTAGTATGTGCTGGTTTCTGCGCTTTTGAATCCGCCATACGCTTTGCGTGCTGGGTCAAGGCACTGCTGGGTCAGAACCCAATCCGCAAGCTCCACAACTTTGCCGTAGATTTCGGCTTTTCTGTCCTCAAACTGCTTGGCACAGTACACTTCACAGAGAAAGTCGATTGCAAAGCTAGCAGCCAAGACACCTTTCCCAAAAGTCGGGTCTGGCGTACCAGGCGGAATCACATATACGTAGGGTGCATAGTCCATCACGAATTGGTAGTAGGTTTCTGGCACGGTTCCCACGGCTACACGCTCCCCACATACGGTTCTTTTAGGCTGGCAAGGATACGCTCGAATTCATTTTGCAGAACGGCTAAGTTGGGAAGTGCCGAGTTAGAACTGCTCAAGTCGCCAACGCTAAAGTTCAAGCTTACCGCGCTGCCGCCAGTTAGATAGCAGACAGCGTAAATGGCAGCCAAAAGCGTTACAGCCTCTTTCTCAGCTTCAGTGCAGTCTGTGTAGTCGATTTCTCTGGACAGCTCAAGCCCCAAAGCGACCTCTGCACGCTTAATCATCTTCAGAACCTTAGCGTCAGGGATGTCGGCTTCAGAAATTTGCAGCACGTCCCTAACATCATCCACAGAAACAGCAGTCACTTCTGGGCACCTCCATCTGCACTGTTGGGTGTTTGAGGCTGCGTATCCCAGAGCTCCCATCCGAACTTGACCGCGTTCTTGCGAAACTCTTCCGCCCGCACCAGCCCCAACTCAGCAGCACGAATCAAATCAGCGGGAACAAGCTCAGGCGTCTCAGGACTACCAAAATTCAACCGAACCCTCGCCTTGGCAGCATCAAAACCCGCTTGAGCAACAACCACATCAAAAATTTCTCTTTCTACTTGGCGTTTGATGTACCGCTGCACAGGCTTGATGAGCATGTCCTGCAAATCGAGGGCTGCTCTTGCTGATGCTTCAGTGAAGCCCGGTGTGCTGAAAAGTCGTGGTAGCGGTGTTTCGCATCCGAGGTAGAATTGGTTGACCATGTGGTCGATGTAGTACTCGAACCGTGCTCTTGGGTCGATGGTGACTGGGTGGACGCTGACGGATTTTGCTCCGCTGAAAAGCCACTGCCCCTCCTCAGGACGATTCTTAATCGCAGTCTCGTACTTTTTGATGGTGTCTTCTTTTTGTCCTTCCAGCTGCACGACGACGTCGGGTCCAGCGTACTTGGTAAAGATGTTGGGCAGGATTTTCTCGATTTTCGCTTTCATCCACGCATACGAGGGACGCTTGTCAGTGTCAAGGGTTAACGTGTGCAAAAGCACCTGCAACAAACCCACGCCAAAACCAGAAGGCACGTCGCCGCTTAGGTGCCAGTGGATGACGGCTTCAGGCTTGAGCTCACTTCCAGCGTTGCCAGCGTAGGCGCTCTTGAGCTGGTAGCCCGTAACCTTGTAGGGTAATTTCAAGTCGGGAACGGAGCTGAGTCCTATTCGCTGGACTGCATCAATTGGCGTGCGTACTGTGTCGGTTAGCTGTTCAGGTGTAAGTTTTAGCCAAAAATCGTTGCCGCAGCCAATCAAAGGCTTAGCCATGTCGTTAAGCAAGCCGTCCAAGTTGACGTCTTCACAGAACCTATCCACAGCAGCCTTTGCCTCCGCGGCTTTCTCGTACTTTTCATCAACCGTAGTGTAGAAGCCCATACCCACCGTGCTAGCCGCAAGCAGGTCTACGCTGGCTTTGCAGGTTGGGTCGCGTTCGTAGAGCTTCATGACGTCGGCTAAGGGGATGCAGGAAGTGTCAAAGAACACTCGCTGCTTAGGAGACGCCACGCCCACAGCAGGCACGTAAGAGAGGACTTCACGGATTTTCCTCAAGACACCACTCATAGCAGATTAGACCTCGCAAATTGGAAAAGCCCAAAAAATGGGGAAAATAGTTGATGCGTTGACGTGTGTTTAGGTCAGCGTTTGTTTGATGTTGGTCATTTTGGCAACAGCTGTAGAACGCAGAACGCCTAAGCCGAACCGTGTGGTAGCGCGAACACCGTATTTACCTGTTTTGACATCTTCCCAGTCCTCAACCGTAACGTCCCGACGCAGAAGCATCGCTGAAGCCACACGTGTATCAATCGCGTAAGCGGTGCCGTTTGGAACCAGA